>JANPIT010000969.1:0-6046 GCA_031425115.1 Opitutaceae bacterium
CCGTTGGGCCCGCGGCTCTCGTCGTAGCGGCCGATGCGATATCCGTCGTTCGGGGTGATGCTCTTGAAATAATCCAACGCGAGCGAGGAGCTGATGCCGCGGATGTCGATGGCGCGGACCAGCAGCGAGCCGTTGATGGCGGCGTTGGCGTTGGAGGAGGCGTTGGTATCCTGGACGCCCAGGGTCGCGCCGACGGTGTAGCCGATGAAGTCTTCGATTTGGTTGATCCCCAGATCCTCGAGGAATTTTTCGGTGAACACGCTGACCGACGACGGCGTGTCGCGGAGGCTGGTATTGAGGCGGCTGCCGGCGAGGGTGTTCTCGGCGCGGTAGCCTTTGTCGGCGGCGGCGTTGACGGTGAAGGGGCTGAGCTCGACGACGGCGTCGCCCGGAGCGGGGGCGGGGGGCGACGCTTGCGGTGGCGTCGGGGCGGCTTGGGCGAACAGCAGCGTGGTGAGCGAAAAAGAGACTATCGCGGTAAGGATTCGGCGCAGGGAGGAAGGGGTCATGGCGGGGTTGCGGTCGGGGTTGAGGGGCAGTTGGCGCGAGCGCGCGGTTATTTTGCGGTCTTCTTCTTTTTGCGCTCTTTCGCGGGCGCGTCAGCAGTGGCCTTCCAACGTTTGCCCACCGGGTCCATCGGCTCGGCCATCTGGTCGAGCCAGGCGTCGTAGAGCCGTGTCAGGTCGGCGATTTTCGCGGCATGCTGGCCGGCGATGTTTTTCGTTTCCGCGGGATCGGCGGCGAGGTCGAAGAGTTCTTTCTGCTCCTTCGCGACGACGAGTTTCCAGTTCCCGGAGCGCACCGCCCATTCGCCGGTGTGGCCGCCTTCGCTCCAGAACAGCGTCTCGTGGTGCGGGCGCTTTTCGCTCGCGAGCAGACCGAGGAGACTCTTGCCATCGAGCGGGCGATCGGCGGGTGCGGTCACACCGGCGGCGGCGAGGGCGGTGGGCAAAATATCAAGCGAGACGACGGGCGTATCGATCGTGCGACCGCCTTTGAAACGTGCGGGCCACGACACGATGAACGGCGTGCGGATGCCGCCCTCGTAGTGTTGCTGCTTGAAGCCGCGGAGCGGGGTGTTGTCGGCGTTCATCGCCTTGGAGCCGCCGTTGTCGGTGAGGAAAAAGAGCAGCGTGTTTTCCCAGAGGCCTTCTTTCTTCAGCGTATCGACCACGCGGCCGACGCCGAGATCGAGATGATGGAGCATCGCCATCAAGACGACGCGGCTCTCGGGCAGATCGGGAAACTGTTTGCGGAAGCGCGCGATGTCCGCCGCCGGGGCCTGTGCGGGGGCGTGGACGGCATTGTAGGCGAGGTGAATGTAGAACGGCTGGGCCTTGTGTTTCTGGATAAACGCCACGGTCTCCTCGGTGAGCCGTGTGGTGAGGTAGCCTTCATCTTTGATCGGGGTGCGGCCGCGGTAGAGTGGCGAGCCCTCGATGTCGTCGAGTTTGAGGTAGTCGTGTCCGCCGCGGCCGAGGAAACCGTAGCTTTCGTCAAAGCCGCGGCCGACCGGGCCCTGCTCGACGGTGAGGCCGAGATGCCACTTGCCGAACGCACCGCTGACGTAGCCGGCGGGTTTTAGGAAACGCGGAAAAATCGTCTCCGTTTGTGCGATACCGCGTCCGCCTTCGCCCGCAGTGTAGACTCCGGCGCGCTGCTGGTAGCGGCCGGTCATCAGTCCCGCGCGCGTGGGTGAGCAGACGTTACCGGTGATGTAGCCTTGGGAAAACCAAACGCTCTCGCGCGCGAGCGCGTCGAGGTGCGGGGTGGAAACCTCCTTCGGGTGGTGAGGGTTAAAACTGATGTCGGCGTAGCCCTGGTCGTCGGTGAGAATCACGATGATGTTGGGCGGGCGGGACGTGGCGGCAGCGCCCATGGACGCGAGGGCGAATGCGCCTGCGAACAGGGCGAGTGCGGAAAGGAGGAGACGACGGGGTTTCATGAGAAATAAATGGCGGGGTGGAGAGTATTTCAGCGCGACGCCGCCTCGTAGAGCGCGAGAATGTGGGTAGCGGTGAGCGGGTGGTGAAACACGGCGAGTTCGTCGAGGGCGCCGTCCCAGAAGCCCGGCGTGTTGCGCTCCGGTTTTGTGCCGGTGGCGTCGAGTTTGACGCCGATGCCGAGCGCCGCGGGCGCGCCGGCGCTGAGGCTCGTGCACGGCGTGGCGGCGACTTCGCGGCCGTTGCGGTAGAGGCGCAGCATCGCGCCATCGAGGGTGAACGCGACGAACTGCCACTCGCCCAGCGGGAGCGGCGTGGTGTCGCGCGCGCCGACTTCGCGGCCGGCGGCATCGCACACGTGCGCCTCAAGTTCGCCGTCGTCGTGTTGCAAGCCGAAGTGAAACTGGCCGCGGCCATTAGCGCCGAGGTCCTTGGCCCAGTGCTTGGCGATGCTCGCCCAGCGCGGTCGACTGTCGGCGCGCACCCAGGCGCAGACGGTGAGTGCCGCCGCGGGCGCCTTCGGAAAATCGCGCACGACCGCAAAGCTCCCCGCCGCCGAGCCGCTGAGCCGCAGCCCGGCGCCGAGCCGGCCAGGCGTGGACGTAGTTTGCGCGGTGCCGGGCACGATCTCGCCGTGGAGGGATTGCGGCGAGACGTCGAGCAGCCGCGTGCCTTCGGGCGTGATGCGCATCCGGTAGTAGGCCACCGGTTCAAGTTGTTTGATCAGCTCCGGGTAGCGGCTGGTCGGTTCGTCGAACCGGCGCAGAAAGAGGTCGGGCCGGTAGTCGATGCCCTTCGGCGTCCGGGTTTCCAGGTCGATGCGGGAGGCGCGGCGTTCGGTGAGGCGGAGCGAGTCGGGCTCGCCGCGGTTCTTCACGAGCACTTCTCCTGCGACTACATGCACTTCGCTGCTGCGGGCGCCCGCGCTCACGGAAAACTCCGTGCCGAGATCGACAATGCTCGCGCTCGGCGTCTCGATCGTGAAGCCCACCGCCGCGGGCGGGACGCGCGCACTGGCGTTGCCCTCGGTGAGCCAGAGCGTGGTGGCGCTCCGCAGGTCGAAGCGGGCTGGCGACTCGATCATGATCACGACGCCGGTTGGATACGTGAGCTCGATCAGCCCGCTGCGCAGGTGCAGCGCGCCCGCGCGCACCGCGGCGCCGACCGTCCCATCGGCCGGTCGCTCGCCCGCCGCGAGGAGCACGGCGCCACTGGCGTTGGAGACCGTGGCGAGCGGTGCGCCCAGCGCCGCGGCGAAGCCCGCGAGGTGCGGCCACGCGAACCACGTGGCTACCGCCAGCCCCGCTGCGACCGCGAGTGGCTGACACCGGGCCTGCAGAAAAATCATCGCCGTCCGCACTCGGCCGCCCGCGATCGCTGGGCGCGGGAATCGCCCGGGCGCATCGTGCAGCTCCGCGGCGAACATCGCGAAGCCGGCAAATGCCTCGCGGGCGGCGGCGGAGTCGGCGAGCAACACCTCGAGCTCGGCGACCCCGGCATCGTCGAGTGCGTCGTCGCGCAGGCGCTCCGCGAGTTCGGCGAGCCGGTGGAGTTCCGCGGACGTTAGCTCGGGCCCGTGATCCGACTCATTCATGGCTGGGCCGCGCGCAGCCGCGCGGTGACGCACGCGAGCAGGCGCACGTGGAGGCGGGCGAGGGATTTGTAGACGGCGTGCGCGGTGCTGCCGACGTGGCCGGCGATCTCGTCGACGGTTTCACCGGCATGGTAGCGGCGCTGGATCAGATCGAACTCGCGCTCTTTGAGCTGGCCCACGCAGGTGCGCACGGCGTCGGCGCGATCCGATGATTCCCAGCGCGTTTCGGCGAGGGTGTCGGCGAGAGCGTCGATCGTCTCGTCACTGAGGCGCGCCTGCGCGCGGCGGCGCCGATTGTAGTAGCTCATCACCTGGAAGCGCGCGATGCGCAACGCCCACGCGCCAAAATCGGTGCCAGGCTCGAACTCGCCGAATTTTCGCCACAGCACAGCGCACGTTTCCTGCAGCACGTCGTCGGCATCGGCCCCTCCCGGCACGAGCGCGCCGATCAGCCCGGCGAGGCGCCTCCGGTTCTGCAATAGCAGCCGGGTGAAGGTTTCGGGGTCGACGGGTGGGGGCATGCGTGGGACGCGCGGAGTGGAAGTCGCTCCACGTAATACCGCAACCCACCCGGAATCGGACAAAAATCTGGCGGCACGGGAAAAATGACCCATCCCGCCGCTTAAGCGTCGGGCTGCGGCAAAAGACGATTCGTTCGTTCCGGGTCGCGGCGTGCGCGCTACGCGCCTAGTTTTAGGTCGCTAGGCGGAGGAAGCTGAAAAAGGCTCCGGTCGTGATTGCACGGTGGCAGCCTTTCCCACTCTGGCGCTTATTGCTGGTAGTGATGGCAGCGAATTCGGCGTGCGCGGAAAGTGCGCCACCGCCGTTGAGAACTGCGGCGGCCGTGCGAGCTCTTTCCTCGGAAGAAGCGGTGAAGGAGCACCCCGTGTTGTTGAGCGGAACCCTTCTTTTGGTCACGCGCCACCGGGACGCCCTCGTGCTGCGCGATGAGACCGATGGGATTTACGTTGAATTGAATCACACGCTCGGCAGCACCCGGCGCCCCGGCGAGCGCGTGGAGGTGTCGGGGGTGACGAAAGCAGGCGATTTCGCGCCCATGGTGCGCGCGAATCGCATCAAGTGGGTCGGCGCGGGCCCGCTCCCGCCGCCCCACGTGACCACCACCGCCGAATTAAATGCCGGCGGCTTCGATGCTGCATGGGTTGAACTTGAAGCCATCGTGCGGTCGTGCAGACCCGCACCGCTCGGGCCGCGGGCGGGAGCGGCAGCACCGGCGCCACGAGCTGTGCCGGCCCCCACCGGGCCGGAAAGTTGGGAGATCATCATTGCGCAAGGGGACGACCGGATGACGGTGCAGTTGCTCGATCGCGCGGCCCCGATGGAACTCGTCAACGCGAAGGTCAAGTTGCGCGGGGTCGTCTTCAACGTGCACAATGCCAACCGGCAGTTCGTGCGTGCGAGCGTCCAGGTCGCGCACCAAGGCATGATCGAGGTGCTCACGCCACCTCCGCCCGATCCGTTTGCCGTGCCCCTCCAACGCATTGAGGAAATTCTGCGCTTCACGCCCACCGGCTTCAGCGGGCACCGCATTCGCGTGCGCGGCGTCGTGACGGCGCATCGGCAAGGACGGACGTTGTGGCTGCGGGAGGGGAATCGTGGGCTGCGCGTGGCGTCGGATCAAGACGGTGCGCTGGTCCCGGGTGACGTGGTCGAGGTTGTGGGCTTCCCCGATCACGGTGGCTATGCTCCCACGTTGAACGACGCGATTTTTCGCAGGATTTCCGCGGGCCCACCGCCCGTCCCGCTCGAGTTGTTCGCGGCGGAGGAGATTTCCCGGCAGGACTCCAATCTCGTGCGCATCGAGGCGACGGTCGACGAGGTGCGGGAGACGGCCGAGGGGGTGTTGCTGGCGCTCAACTGGAACGGGGCCGGGGTGAGCGCACTGCTGCCGCGAGGGACGGGCGGGCTGAGGGATGCGAGATGGGAACCGCACAGCCGGGTGTCGGCCACCGGTATCTGCGTTCCCGCGCAGTCGGATTTTTTGCGGCCTTCCGGGCTCTGGGTGGCGGACCAGATGCAGTTGTTGTTACGCACTCCGAACGATCTCGCCGTGGTCCGCGCGGCCCCCTGGCTCACCGCGCCACGGGCGTTGCTGATCGCGGTGACGCTGGCAGCCGGGATCCTGTTGACGCTGATCGTTGTGGCGGTCCTGGCCCGCCGACAAATCGCCCAGCGAGAGGAGGCGCGGAAGCTGGCCGAAGTGGAATTCTCCGCGATGCTGGCAGAGCGCAACCGGCTGGCTCGCGAACTCCACGACACGATCGCGCAGGAACTCAATGCCGTCTCGATGCAGATGGAACTGGCCAAAAATTCCGCCAAGACCGGAGTGGTCGAGGACGTGTTGCCGCACCTGGTCACGGCCCACGGCATCGTCCGCGGCTGCATCGCCGAGACGAGGGAGTCGATCTGGGGCATGCGTTCGCACATTTTGGAGAAGACCGATTTGCTGGGCGCACTGCGTTCGGTCGCCGAACAGATGAGCGCGGGA
>JANPIT010000970.1:0-1569 GCA_031425115.1 Opitutaceae bacterium
CCGTGTGAATCCCGCTTTCGCTCACGGCGATGACGTCGCGCGGGAACAGGGGAATGAGCCGCTCGCTGAGTCCGAGATCGGTCTTGAAGATCGCTAGGTCGCGGTTGTTTACGCCGATCACCTTGGCGCCATGTTGCACGGCGCGCTCGATCTCAGCTTCGGTGTGAATTTCGAAAAGCGCGGCGAGGCCCGCGGCGTGGGCCGCGGCGTGCAGAACGGTAATCTCATCGTCGGTGAGTGCCCGCACGATAATGAGAATGGCGCTCGCGCCGGCTTCGCGCGCTTCGAGGACTTGGAGCGGGTGCACCATGAAATCCTTGCGCAGGCACGGAGGGGATGGCGGCGTGGATTGGAAGTAGCTCGTCACGACGCGGAGGTCATCGAGCGTGCCCCCGAAATATTTTTCATCCGTGAGCACCGAAAGCGCGTCGGCCCCAGCTGCCTGATAGCGCTTCGCCTGATCGAGGGAAGAGACCCCGGCCTTGATGTCGCCGGCGGAGGGCGAACGACGCTTGATCTCAGAAATGACCGCGAGCTTGCCGTCCGCGCGGCGGAGCGCGGTCGTAAACGCCGGAGGACGCGGCAACGAGACGTGGAGCCGGGCGAGCTCCGTCTCGGTCACATCGCGCAGCAATGGCGCAATCTCGCGCCGCTTCCAGGCCATGATTTCGGTCAACTTGTCAGACATGAGTGCCCACGGAACACACGGAATACACGGAACTCAAAGCCGAAAAAATTTCCGTGTATTCCGTGTGCTCCGCGGGCACCGTCCGCGTCATGAGTGCGATCGATGATTTGAAGGCGACCATGGCGCGGCTGCGAGCGCCGGATGGCTGCCCGTGGGACCAAGAGCAAACGCATGCGACGCTCGTGCGCTGCCTGCTCGACGAAGTCAGCGAGCTGATCGACACGATCGACCGCGCCGATTATCCGCACATGCGCGAAGAGCTCGGCGACGTGCTCATCCAAGTCGTGTTTCACGCGCAGATCGCCGCGGAGCAGGGTTTGTTCACGTTCGAAGACGTGGCCCGCGACATCAACGACAAGCTGATCCGGCGGCACCCGCATGTCTTCGGGACGGGGAAACTGGAAACGTCCGAGCAGGTGATCGTCGAGTGGGAGAAGATCAAAGCGACCGAGAAGAAACATGGGCCGACGGCGAAGACCGCGGGGATTTTCAAGGAGCTGCCGCCGCGGTTGCCGGCCTTGATGTTTGCCGAGGCGATTTGGAAACAGATCGATAAAAAACAACTACCCGCAGCTGGAATAGTCGACACCGCGCAAGTGCAGGCGCTCGGCCGGGAGCTCGATGCGGCGACGCTGGGGAAAATGTTGTTTGAGCTCACGGCGGCGGCGCGCGCGAACGGTCTCGATCCCGAAGGTGCGCTGCGATTACACGCGACGAAGGTGATGAACGGCGTGGAAAGTAAGGTGGGGGCGGCTATCCCTAACCGCCCTGAGTTGGACGCCCGCTGAACCCAGGCCGGTCGTCGCGAGCAGAGCAGGCAAGACAACGCCTTCAGATTATTCGAATGCAAAACCCGCGAGCGCCGACCGGCTCGGAGAGCC
>JANPIT010000971.1:0-2317 GCA_031425115.1 Opitutaceae bacterium
TGCGCGAACTCGCCTCCGCCTCGGGCGTCCAGCGCATGTGGGACTGGCGGCTCTACGCCGAGCCCCAGGACATCGCGCAAGTCCGCCCGATCTTCGACGCACTCAACGTCCGCTACTACTTCGACCTGAAAACGCAGCACCCCGCCCTCGCCCAATCACTGCGCAAGGTCCACTCCGCCGATCTCGATATCTACGAGAGCCCCACCGTGTGGCCGCGCGCCTTCTTCACGGATCGGATCGATAGCTATGATCAAACGGCCGAATTCGTCGCCAAAGCCCGCGCAGCCGACGGACGCCCATTTGCCGCCGCGCAGCGCAGCGACGCTCCGACCCAAGCCTCCGTCGTCGCCATTCCGAGCGATGTCGCCACCCGCGCGGTTACCCCCGCGACGAATTACCGGCTCACCGAAAACACCACGAGTTTCACGGTGCAGGCCTCGACCGCCGGCATCATCGTCCTGAACGAGGTGCTCTGGCCCGGCGACTTCCGCGCCGAGGTGAACGGCGCGAAAGCCACCATCCTGCGCGTCAACCACGCCTTCCGCGGCTTGGTGGTCCCCGCCGCCGGCGAGTATCGCGTGACCTTCGCGTATCGGCCAAAAAACTACCCGCGCAACCTCGCCCTCTGCGGCCTCGGCGCGGTCCTGGGCCTTAGCTCTTTCCTCCTCGCACTCCGCCCGGTGCGGCGCGCATGAGCGCCCGGGTCTGCCGCGCTTGCGGCTCCACCCAGGTCACGCTACGCGGCCGAAAAACCGGCGACTTCATCAAACGCGAATTCGAGTTTCACCAATGCGGCGACTGCGGCCTGATGTTTGTCGAGCCGTTCTCCGGTTTCGAAATTTACGACGACGCCTATTACCGCGGCCGCGGTCCCGATCCCTACGTCGACTACGAAAGCGAATACCACGACTGGCGCGCCAGCGACCGTGGTCTCGAGTTCACCGACATGGCGCGCCTCGCTTCCGAGTTTCTCACTGCGCCGTCCGAGGTGGAGCGGCTTGACCCCAAGCCGCTTCAGAAGCCCCGCTCGCCCCACCCGGGGCGTGGGGTCAAGCCACTCCACCCTCCGATCCGCTGGCTCGACTTCGGCTGCGGCTCCGGCGCGTTTCTAAAATTTCTCCGCGAGCGCGGCGCCATCCACGGTCGTCCCCTCGAGCTCACCGGTCACGACGTCGGTTCCTACGCCGAGCTCCTCAAAACCCACGACCGCTTCCGCATTCTCGATCTCGACGCGCTCTCCCGTGAGCCGTCCGAGCGCTACGACGTCATCAGCATGATCGAGGTGATCGAACATCTGCCGTATCCACACGAGCCGCTCGCGCTCGTGGCCCGCCTGCTCAAGCCCGGCGGGCTGCTCCTGCTCACCACCGGCAATCTCGACTCCCCCATCGCGCGGCGACAGGGCATTCACTACCGTTACTGCGCGCCTGAGATTCATGTCAGCCTGTTCAACCCCCGCGCGCTCGCGCAGCTCTACCGTCGCGTCGGCCTCGAGCCGCGCTTCGTCCGTTATCACGGCACCGTGAAATTCAAAGTCGTGAAAAGCCTCCGCCATCAGCGCCCTCTCCGTGCCATCGCTGCCGCCGCGTTGACCCTCCCGCCGGTCGTTCGCGCGGTGGACGCCCTCTACGGCGTCTCGGCGATGCCCTGCGCCACCAAGCCCGTAATCAGTAATCAGTGACCAGTAATCCGTGCTGCCTAGCATGACCATTTGATTTCTGAGCCCTGATTACTGAATACTGATCACTGATTACTTGTGATTGGTAACTGAATCCATGTCGCCTCAACCTTTCCCCGTCATCCGCGATGGCGTTCTCTCGGTCGTCGTGCCGATCTACAACGAAGCGGCGACCGTGCGCACTGCCCTCGATGCCATCCTGGCCAAAGAGATTCCGGGTTGGCGGCTCGAGGTCATCTTCGTGGAGAGCAATTCCACGGACGGCACGCGCGACATCGTCCGCACTTACTCCGCGCATCCGCGCGTGAAACTCATCCTCGAGGATCGCGCCCGCGGGAAGGGCCACGCCGTCCGCGCTGGATTCGCGCAAGCGACCGGTGACGTGATTCTGATTCAGGACGCTGACCTCGAATACGACCTCGCCGACTATGATGTGCTGCTCGCCCCCCTCGAGGCCGGCCGGCAGAGCTTCGTGCTCGGCTCCCGCCACGGCCAGGGCGGCTGGGCCATCCGCCAGTTCTCCGATCAGCCGCTGCAGGCCCTCATCCTCAACTGCGCGCACTGGGGCTTCACTCTTCTGATCAACGCCTCGCTCGGCATCTGGCTGCGCGATCCGTTCACGATGTATAAAGTCTTCCG
>JANPIT010000972.1:0-2711 GCA_031425115.1 Opitutaceae bacterium
GTTCCAGTCCTCGAACCCACCTCCAGTCTACAAATCTTCTCGGGGCGGGCGTCATATCGGCGCCCGCCCCTTTTTGTTGGCACGGCTTTAGCATTAATGCGGCGCCCCTTAATGATGAATCGTTTTGCTCGATCGGTCCGCTTCGCGCTCCTGCTCGCATCGACCTGCATTGCCCAGTCCGCCACGCCGCCCTCCGCACGTCAGCTCATCGCCAACGCCGCACTCACCGACGACGCCGCGAAGAAGCGCGAGTTGATCAGCCAGCTGATGGGCCAGGCCGATCCCGCCATCGCGCCGCTCCTTGAAGCGTGGCGCACGGACGCGCTCTTCGCGTATTCACCCGCCGGAGCCGACAAAATCGTGGTGCAGCTCTCCGGCGAAAAAGACGAAGCCGGGACTCAGACCGCCGTGCGCGTCGACACCAACGCGCCCGTGGTGGACGCCGCGGGCAAACCGCTCCGCCTCGTCGTCTCCGAGCTGACCGCCGTCGACCACACGTCGTCGCTGCGCCGCGCGATGAAAGCCGTGCTGGACCTCGCCGATCTCGCCGCGCCCGCCCCTGAAACGCGCATTAAAGCCATCCTCACCATCGGCCTCACCCAGGATGTCGAAAAACTTCCCGCCCTTCGCGCGCGTCTCGGTATCGAGCCCGACGAAAAAGTGAAGCGCGCCCTCCGCGAATCGATCGCGATTGCGCAGCTCAAGGATCCGGCTGAAGCGATGAAGCTCGCCGCCCTCGTCGAGTTGAAGGCGCTGCGCTCGCTCGCCAGCACGGATTTTCTCACGCGTTCGTTGAAAGAATCCGAAGAGGCAAAGAATCCGGTGCTCGCCAAAGCCGCGCGCGAGGCGCTCCGCGAAGTCGAGGTGCACCGCTCCGCCGTCGATTTCTTCGGCACGCTCTTTCGCGGCATTTCCCTCGGGAGCATCCTCCTCGTCGCCGCCCTCGGCCTCGCGATCACGTTCGGCCTGATGCGCGTGATCAACATGGCGCACGGCGAGATGATCGCCGTCGGCGCCTACACGACCTATCTCGTCCAAAATATTTTCGGCGCCGGCATCACCATCCCGTTCTTCGGCTTCAGCCTCCCGATCTTCGGGCTCAACCTGACGGGCGCCGCGTATCAGTGGTATTTCATCGCCGCGCTCCCGCTCAGCTTCCTCGCCGCCGCCATCGTCGGCATCGGACTCGAGCGGAGCGTGATTCGGTTCCTCTACCGCCGCCCGCTCGAGAGCCTCCTCGCCACCTGGGGCGTATCGCTCGTCCTGCAACAGGGCCTCCGCCTGATGTTCGGCGCGAACAACGTCCAGGTCTCCAGCCCGAGCTACCTCAGCGGCAACTGGCTGGTGAACGACGTGATCCTCGGCTGGAACCGCGTCTTCGTGATCGGCTTCGCCATCCTGATCGTGTTCGGCATGTGGCTCGTCCTCACGAAGACGTCCCTCGGCCTGCTCATCCGCGCTTCAATGCAGAACCGCACCATGGCCTCCTGCATGGGCGTGCGCACCGAGCGCGTAAACATGCTTACCTTCGGCCTCGGCAGCGGCCTCGCCGGACTCGCCGGCGCGTTTCTCAGCCAGATCGGCAACGTCGGTCCGTCCTTGGGACAAGGATACATCATCGATTCCTTCATGGTCGTGGTGGTGGGCGGCGTCGGTAGCATCGGTGGCACGATTATCAGCGCCTTCGGCATCGGCGGCATCGACCAGGTGCTGCAACAATACCTGCCTTACGTCGCACCGGGCCTTACCTGGGTGCCGGGCATCGGGAGCTTCCTCCAGAATCTCGCGCAGGACGCCGCGGTGTTCGGCAAGATTCTCGTGCTCGCCGGCATCATCCTGTTCCTGCAGTGGAAACCCGCCGGCCTCTTCGTCACGCGCAGCCGCAACCTCGAGGACTGAACGCCATGCGCCTCATTTTCGCACTTAATCCCGTCCGTTCGCGTGGTAGGCAGCGAGCTTGCTCGCGCTTATCCGTCGTCGGACCAGCGCCCGCAAGCGGGCTGCCTATTCTGCAAACCACCGCTGCCCGATGAGCGCTGCACACGTCCGTCGGATCGAACTCATCGCTGTCGCCGTCATCGCGGTGCTGGCAATCGTCATCGTCCCGCTCCTCCACGCCAACGGCGTGATCAGCAACTTCACCATCGGCGTCTGGGGCAAATATCTCTGCTACGCACTCCTCGCGATCTCCGTCGACTTGCTCTGGGGCTACACCGGCCTCCTTTCCCTCGGTCAGGCGCTCTTCTTCACCCTCGGAGGCTACATGCACGGCATGTATCTCATGCGGATGATTGGCGACCTCGGCCAATACAAGAAGCCGATTCCCGACTTCCTCGTGTTCCTCGGCTGGGAACGGCTGCCCGCGTTCTGGGAGCCGTTCGCGAGTTTTCCGTTCGCCCTCGCGATGGTGTTCATCGTGCCCGGCGTGATCGCCTACATCTTCGGATTCCTCGCGTTCCGCTCCCGCATCAAGGGTGTGTATTTTTCGATCCTCACGCAGGCGCTCACCTACGCCGCGTCGATCATGTTTTTTCGCAACAATCTCCTGCTCGGCGGCAACAACGGGTTCACCGATTTCAAATTCATCCTCGGCCACAACCTCGCCGCTCCCGCGACCGGACGCTGGCTCTACATCGCCACCGCCGTCACCGTCCTACTCGCCTATCTGTTCTGCCGTTGGCTGAGCAAAACGAAATTCGGCCTCGTGCAGC
>JANPIT010000973.1:0-2120 GCA_031425115.1 Opitutaceae bacterium
CATCGTGGGCGAATTGCGCACGATGGTGTCGCGCCCGCGTTCGAGCACGCGGATCACGCCGCCGATTTTTTCGCCAGGGCGGCGACCCTTGCGGCCGGTGAACTCCCGCGCATGCACCCGATCGCCGGGTAAGGCGACGCCGGTGTCTTCGGGGAAAACTTGCAGCGCGGGTTCCGCGACCTCGCCCGCGACACTCTCGCGCACGACGAACGCCGAGCCGCCCGCCCGGAACTGGATTTTTCCGATCAGCTCGCCGGGCCGCAATTTCGGGTCTGGTGTTGGTTCGACCGCACGGGCTACGGGAGCGGGAGAGCGACTTGGCTTGCTCCCGGATTTCGAAGTGGGTTTCGCAGAAGGCTTGGGCTCCGATTGCGAAGTGCGGCTGGCTTTACCGCGGTTCGGCGGGGAATCGAAACCGTGCAGCGAGGCGGCCTTAACGGGGCTGTGCTCCTTATCTTCCGGCGGCGGCATCACGGGGCCGCGGCGCGTCGGAACGAAAATGGGACGGGCCGGCGCGGAACGCTCGCTCGGCGCACTGCCGCGGGCGGCGATGCGGCCGTTGCTCGCACGCAGGAAATCGCCGGCTTTCAGCAGCAGGCGAACCTCGTGGGCGAGGGCGCCGCGCTCTTTCTTTTTTAGCTCAAGTCGGCGGGCGAGCTCGAATTCGTTGGCAGGGGAATACGCGGGGTCACGCACCAAGGCGTGCAGGCGATCACGGAGAGACATATTGAAAAAAGACGGACGGTAGCCGGCCGTGCTTTGAGATTGGACTGACGAAATAGTCCCCCTTAGCTACGGGCGATGAAAATCGTCCACGTGGCGAGCGAGCTATTTCCTTATATGAAGACCGGTGGTCTCGCTGACGCGGTCGCCGCGCTGGGCTCTTCGCTCGCGGATAACGGCCACGAAGTTTCGGTTTTTATTCCCGGATATCGCGCCGCGTTCGAGCACAAGGATGCCGCGGGGGCGGTGCGGAAACTGCGTTTGAAAGTCGAGATGGCGGACGAGTTTTTGTCGGGCGAGGTGCGCGTGTTTTCCCCGCACAAGAACCTCAATGTCTACCTGATTTGCCGCGACGAGTTTTTCGATCGCCGCAATCCCTACGGCACGGGCGAACGCGATTTCGAGGACAACGCGGATCGCTTTATTTTCTTCTGCAAAGCGGTGGTGGAAATGCTGCGGCTGGGCGACCTGCAGGCGGACGTGGTGCATTGCCACGACTGGCAGGCGGCGTTGTTGCCGCTCTTGCTGCGCGAGGCGGAGCGACGGCACAGCGTCACGCTGGCGCTCAAAACGATTTTCACGATCCACAACATCGCGTTTCAAGGGGTTTTCCCCGCGAAGGCGTTTGCGCGCACCGGCCTGCCGGACGAGCTGAACCAGATGGACGGGCTGGAATATTATTCGCAGATCAACCTGATGAAGGGAGGTATCCTGTTTTCGGATCGCGTGACGACCGTGAGCCCGCGGTATGCCAAGGAGATCCAGACGCCGGAGTTTGGTTGTGGGCTGGATGGCGTGGTGCAGACGCGTGCCGAGGACATTGTCGGCCTGCTCAATGGCGTCGACAATGCGGTATGGAATCCTGCGGTCGATGCGCTCCTGCCGGCGCGTTATTCGGCGGCAAATTTGGCGGGCAAGGCCGTCTGCCGGGTCGAGTTGCTGAAACGGGCCGGCTTCGCGACCGATTTCAAAGGCCCGGTCTTCGGCATGGTCGCGCGATTGACGGAGCAGAAGGGCATCGACCTCGTGCTGGCCAACAGTGATTTCTTCCTCGCGCACGACGTGCGGCTGGTCGTGCTCGGGTCGGGCGACAAACGCATGGAGCAGGAGTTGCGCGATCTGGCGACGGCGGCGCCGCAAAAGGTTTTTCTCTGCGCCAAACTCGATGAGGCGATGAGCCATCTGATCGAAGCTGGCAGCGATTTCTTCGTGATGCCCTCGATCTTCGAGCCCTGCGGCTTGAATCAGATGTATTCACAAGTCTATGGCACGATTCCAGTCGTAAGCCGGGTAGGTGGTCTGGCCGATACCGTGATTGATGCGGACCTCGATCGCGCGAGTGGCACCGGGCTGATGTGTGACCCAAATGCCGCAAGCCTGCGCGATGCACTCCAGCG
>JANPIT010000974.1:0-5724 GCA_031425115.1 Opitutaceae bacterium
GCCTTTCATCAGCGTCCGAAATCATGGTCAGCCAAGAGAGTTGTCGCCAGGCGAGCCCCGCAACACACGATTCGGAAAAATAAATCGCTGCAGCCTGTGTTATGTGGCGGTGTTCGCGACAAACCCTTGTTGAACTCCAGCGTTCTTCTTACCCCATGCAAACCCCTGTCCGTTTCGTGTTCGCTGCGCTAGCGCTGGTCGCTGGCGCCGCTTCGTCCCTCGTTCGTGCGCAAGCTACGGCGCCGTCGCCCGCTCAACTCGGAAAATACGACGCCAATAAAAATGGCAAACTGGACCCGGAGGAGATGGCGCGGCTCCGGGCCGACGAGGCGAGTGCGGCCGAAGCCGTTCAGCTCAATGTCTTCGAGGTCAAAGCCGACGCGGGCGATACCTACGACGCAACCAACACCAATTCCGTGACGGGCACCAACCTCGCACTCAGCAAAACGCCGCTCGATGCGAAGATCTTCAATCGCCAGATGCTCGACGACATGGGCACCGTCGACATGACCGACATGCTCTGGAAGCTCGGCGGCCTCGGCGCGGCCGTGATCAACGGCGGCGAAGACGTGCGCGGTCTCGTCGACGGCGACCGTCAGGACCCGAAATCGATGACGATGCGCGGACTGCAGATCAACAATCCGCGCCGCGACGGTTTTCTCCGCTCCGACACCACTTTGCTCGACACCTATGACATCGAGCGCGTCGAAGCGATCGGTGGTTCCAATTCGCTGCTCTTCGGCTCGGGCGATGCCGGCGGCGTGATCACGAGCGCCTCGAAACGCGCCTATCTCAATCGCAGGCCGACGATGACCTGGAGCGCCACCGGCGATTCCGAGGGCTCGCGTCGTTACGCTGTGGATACGCAGTTCGGCGAGAAATATTTCGCGGTCCGCTTCAACGGTGTGACGGACGACACCAAGTATTCGCGGCCGCTGCTCGGTCGCGCCGCCCGTGGCTACCACGTGGCTGCGACGGTCCAGCCCTGGAAACGCCTCCAGATTCGCGGGGAATACCGCTACTACACCCGCGACACCATCTTTGCCCAGTCTTCGACGGTGCGCGCGCCGCTCGCATGGACGCTCAACAACGGCGTGCGCGTCGACACCCAGAGCGCGCGCTACCTCGTGGCGTTTCCCGAGATTGTGCAGATGACGGGGGGCGTGATCGATCTCGACAAGGTCGACTCCGCGGTCGGCCCGTATCACCGCGATGCCTACATCAATAAGATCAAGTCTGTGGTGGCCGAGGCTACGATCACCGAAGGGCTCGCGATCCAGTTGCGCTACGGCCACGACGCGCGCGTGAACGAAGCCCCGCGTGCGAGCAGCACGACGGTCTTCGCGCCCGGTGCGACCGGTAACAATTACGTCGATCCCGTCACCGGCCGCACCGGTGAGGCGTGGGCGCTGAACACCTCGGTCGTCGGCACGCCGTTTTTCACCGGTGCGCGCGGCTACCGCGCGGCGCTCGCCTACCAGAAGGACCTCGGCAAATGGTTCGGGCGCCATCAGGCGAACGTGTTTCGCCAGGACATGCAGAGCTGGTCCAATCAATACACCATCCGCTTCTACGAGACCGATCCGAGCGGGGCGATCCTCCAGAATCTGGCGAATGTCACCAACGCCGAGTCCGGCCGCAACGTGATGCCTGCGACGTGGGTGAAAATGTTTCCCGACACGATTCTTGGCGGCAAAGACTGGCCCGTCGACACGATCAAGCACCCCAACGGCCGCACCTATAAACTTGCGCCGCAGGTTTACTCCGGCGCGGTGCCGGCCACGACCGGAAACCCGATGGGTATGTCGGGCGGCGCCAACGCCACAACCGGACTTCCGTCGAACACGGCCTACATCATGGACGACACCGACGAGAAAAGCTGGGGCGCGAGCGTGTTCTCCGAGTGGTGGAAAGGTCGCATCGACACGATGGCGGGCATCCGCCGCGAGGAAGCGACCGGCTTGCGCAAGGCGCTCGGCCAGAAACGCGGGCCCATCTCCTACGACGGCATGAATCTCGGCGCCGTGGTCGACACGCCGATCAAGGATCTCCGCCTGTCGCTCAACTACGCGTCGAACGGCAAGATCAACTTCGACACCACGCGCGATCTTTTCAACGAGCCGCTGCCGCCCGGCAAAGGCGTGAGCAAGGATATCGGCTTCAAGCTCGACCTCTTCGAGCGCCGCCTTTCGGGCAACATCAACTATTACCAATCCGAGGCGCAAAATTTCACCGCCACTTTTGGCAATCGCGACGACATCGACCCGAACGGCATCAACGGGCGGCATGGCGGGAATGCCTACACCTATTCGAAGACTTCCGATGGCTATAATCTCACGCTCACCGCGCGGCCGCTGCGTGGCTGGGAGATGCGGGCGAGCTTCGCCACCGCGAATGGCTCGGAGCGCAGCAACGTGACGCTGCCCCAATTCTACAACGACCAGTTCAACACGATGTCGTTCAACGGCCAGACGGTCGTGGCGATCAAATCCACCTCGGGGACGCTCTCGCCGCTCTTGGTTCCGTCGGATCCGGCCAACCCCGCCTCGGACCCCATCGCGCTTTCGCTGGCGATGATGCGGGATAACACCAGCCCCTATTTCGCGGTCGTTGATCGCGAGGGCGGCCGGATCGACAACGCGCAGCTCCTGCGCATGGACACGCCTGGCGTCGGCACCGGCGTCAACGGCCTGCCGATCACGGAGCACCAACTCGGCTTCGTTTCCCCGAGCGGAGGCGAATTCATCGTCCGTCGTTCCGGAGAGAAGACGGCCGGCTACGCCGAGCGTGCCTACAGCCTCGTCAACACTTTCGGCTTCTACGAGGGACGGCTCCGCGGCCTGCGCGTCGGCCTGACGACGAGCCTGCAGGAAAAACATCGCGCCTACATGTATACGGACGCCGCGTCGGGTGGCGCGCGTAGGATGTATTACTACCCGAACCGTTTCCTGAACGATTTCTTCGCCTCCTACGGCTTCCGCGTGAATCGCTTCGTGCGCGCTTCGGTGCAGGTGAACGTAAACAACCTCTTCGACGAGCAACGGGTGCTCTACCAGGTCGCGAGTGCCAATGGCACGCTGCGTTACGCGGGCTGGTTCTACACGCCGCGCCGCCTCGCGATCACGACGCGCCTGACGTATTGAGCGAATGATTACGTTTCCAACAGGTAGGGACGGCTCTCCGAGCCGTCAGCGGACCGCTCGGAGAGCGGTCCCTACCATTGCGGCGCTCGCGCTTGCGTCGATCACGGCGCTTGCTGCGCCGGCGCCGTTCGAGATCAGTGGCATTTATCCGCACCTCGCGTTCTTCAACTCCCAAGGCGAATGCGGCACCGGCGCCGTGGTGCCGTGGGCGGATCGGTTGTGGGTGGTGACGTATTCGCCGCATCAACCGAAGGGCTCTGACGACAAGCTCTACGAGATCACCTCCGACCTGCAGCTGACGATCCGGCCCGAGAGCATCGGCGGCACGCCGGCGAATCGCTTCATTCACCGCGAATCGCAGCAGCTTTTCATCGGACCCTACGCGATCGACGCGCAGCGCAACGTGCGCGCGATTCCTTACACGAAGATGTTTGGCCGCCCCACGGGGAACGCGCGGCACCTCACCGATCCCGCCAACAAGATTTACTATGCCTCGATGGAGGAGGGCTTCTACGAGGTCGACGTCCGCACGCTGGCGGTGACCGAGCTGTTTCGCGACGAGCAGGTGAAGGAGACGTTCCGCCGCGCGGACCTGCCGGGTTATCACGGCAAAGGACTTTTCTCCGGGCAGGGCCGGCTCGTCTACGCGAACAACGGGGAACATGGGAAGGACGCGCTGGCGAAGCCGGAGATTCCGTCGGGTGCGCTCGCGGAGTGGGATGGGAAAGGGGATAAGTGGAATCTCGTCCGTCGAAACCAATTCACCGAGGTCACCGGTCCGGGCGGACTCACCGGTAATGACAAACCGGAGACGGACCCGATTTGGACGGTGGGTTGGGATCACCGGTCGCTCATCCTGATGGTGCTGGATGCGGGAACGTGGCACTCGTATCGGCTGCCCAAAGCGAGTCATTCCTACGACGGCGCGCATGGCTGGAACACGGAGTGGCCGCGCATTCGCGAGATCGGTGAGCGGGATTTGTTGATGACGATGCACGGCTCGTTCTGGCGCTTCCCCAAGAACTTCGACGCGACGCACTCGGCGGGAATTGTGCCGCGTTCCAACTACCTCAAAGTAGTCGGAGATTTTGCCCGCTGGGGCGACCGGCTGGTGCTGGGTTGCGACGACACGGCGCAGAGTGAGTTTCTCAACAAACGCCGCGCCAAAGGAAAACTGGCTGGCCCCGGGCAGTCACAATCCAACCTGTGGTTTATCGAGCCCGCGTTGCTCGATCAACTCGGGCCCGCGATTGGTCGCGGTGCCGTTTGGTTGGAAGACGCCGTGAAGAAAGATGTGCCGTCGGACGCGTTCCTGTTTGCTGGTTTCGATCAGCGGATGCTGCACCTCGCCCATGACGGGGCCGCTTCAGTCACCTTCACCCTTGAGGTCGATCGCGCCGGCAATGGCCAATGGTCGGAATTGCGAAACGTGGAAGTGCCGGCGACAGGCTACGGCTGGACTGCGTTCTCCGCCGCCGAGCAGGGCGCGTGGGTGCGAGTGAAGGCCTCGCGGGATTGTGTGAAGGCGACGGCCTTTTTCTCCATGCGGAAGAGCGATCGTCGCACCACGCAAGCTGACGCGCGTTTTAGCGGCGTCATCGAGTCGGGCGCGCGAACAGGCAGCGGCGGGCTGCTCCGCGCGCGCGGTGACGGCAAGAAGACGCTCGGTTTCGCCGCGACGCGGGTGACGGACGGCAAGGGGGAGCCCGCGGCTTTCTACGAGATGGGTCCCGACATGAAGCTGCAGCGGAGCACCGAGGCGGGCGCCGTGACGTGGATGGAAGCGAACGTCGCGATTCCGACCGATGCGGTGGCGATTGATGCGGCTTCGGTCGTTTACACCGACGAGCAGGGAAAGCGGTTCCGCTTGCCGAAGGGCCGGAAGGATTTTGTGCCGCACGGGCCGTTCGGCGCGGAGCGGACGGTGCGGGAGGTCTGCACCGAGCGCGACCTGTTGAATTGCGGAGGGACTTTTTTCGAACTGCCGGCCGAGAATGCGGGCGGCATCGCGAAACTGCGGCCGATCGCGACGCACAATCGCCGCGTGCACGATTTCGCGACGTGGCGCGGGCTGCTCGTCATGTCAGGCATCGCCGCCGACGCGTCCCCTGCGAATCGCCATCTCATTCGCTCCGACGACCAGCAAGTCGCGCTCTGGGTCGGCGCGGTGGACGATCTGTGGACATTTGGCCGGCCAGTGGGCGAGGGCGGGCCGTGGAAGGATGCGACCGTCCAGGCGGGGGTGCCGTCCGATCCGTATTTGATGACCGGATATGATAAAAAGAAGCTCACGCTGTCGCACGCCGCGGCGCGGTCCGTGCAGGTGAACGTCGAGGTCGACCTTACTGGAAGCGGTCAGTGGGTCAGCTATGCGAAGATAGACGTGCCCGCCGGTAAGCCGGCCGAGCACGTGTTTCCGGATGGTTATCAAGCTTACTGGCTGCGCGTGACGGCAGATCGTGCAACGACGGCAACCGCGTGGCTGGTGTATGAATAATTCCTTTCTGTAGCTGCGAGCGCCAGCGCGTGGTTAATCGTCCACTCGCTGGCGCTCGCAGCCACCACAAATTCTATGATACGT
>JANPIT010000975.1:0-2979 GCA_031425115.1 Opitutaceae bacterium
TTTCGATCAACCAGGAACCCGGTGGCCGCGCGCGTGATATCGCCTCGACCAAGTTCGGTCTCATCGACGCCGCGCTGGATCCGACTCAGCCGGGCGCGTTCTACCGCGTGCTGGGTCGCGACGTGAATGCCACCCTCCACGCGCTCGCTTCGAATACCAAGACGGAGATTCTTTCGCGTCCGTCGATCCTCACGCGCAACAACCAGCAGGCGACGATCATGGTCGGTCAGTCCGTGCCGATCATCACCAACTCGCGGATTGTGGACGTGAGCAATTCCACGATCAACACGGTGCAATACCGCGATGTTGGCATCATCCTCCGCGTGACGCCGTTCATCACTTCGGAAGGAAACGTGGAGATGATCGTTTCGCCGGAGATTTCTTCAATCAGCGCGACCACGGTTCCGATCTCGAACACCGTAAATTCGCCCGTATTCGAACAACGCTCCGCGGACACTGTCGTCGTGACGCCCAACAATCAGACGGTCGTCATCGGCGGGCTCATTTCAACGCAGTCGGCGGATCGCGAAAACAAGGTCCCGATTCTCGGCGATATCCCGATCCTGGGCGCCGCCTTCAAGCGGAAGATCAAAAGCGACGTGAAGAACGAGCTGCTCATTTTTCTCACGCCGCACGTCATCCGGACGCCCGAAGATCTCGGACGTGTTTCGACGGACGAGCGACAAAAGATGGACCTGGCACCGAAGGCTTTTCCGAAACAAGACCTGGAGCGGTATATCGGCAAAGAATGAGTTGAGGCTTGGAATGCCGCGAGCATCCGGCGGATTCTCTCGAGTCACCCATGCGCTGGTCGCTTGCTCAACGCAGTCTCGGAGTTTACGTCGCCCTCTTCGTGGTGGCATTGGGCGTCTGCGGTTGGCAGTGGCAGGAGCACCAGCGTTTTGAGGGTGCCGCGTCGGCTGCGTTAATCAATCGGGGTCGCGACATCACGTCGACGCTGGGCGTGGTCGTAGGATCGCAGCGGCGTTTTGGAAATCTCGTCGCGAAGGACCGCATCGAGTCTGCGCTGCAGGGCCTCATCCATCCCGGCGAGTTGGAGTCGATCGCGATTCTTGGCGCCACCGGCGAGACGATCGCCAGCGCGGGGCGGCCGGTGGAATTGACGCCCGAGATGCTGACGGCCCGCGGCGCTTACTGGCGCGACAACGAGCTTACGTTGATGAACCTGATGGATCTCGGCGTGGGGGGCGCGACGGAGGATAGTCCGTTGCCCGCCGCGTTTGTGGTGAGCGATCCGCGCCTCACGGATCCGCGGTTGACCAAGGCCTTCCGCCAGGGCACCGCGCGCGCGAAAGCTACCGCACGCGCCAACGAGAATCGTCCGCCCGCCGCGAATTCCGGGAGTGCAGGCGGCGATTCGGCCGCAGCGCCCGGCGGGAGTAGCGGGGCGGGGGGCGGTGCGCGGTTTTTTCCCTACAGCCGGCCCTCGTGGATGGATCAGGACGAATACGAATCGCTGATCCGGAAGCAGGGCGTGCACAGTTTGGTGATTTCACTTTCGACGGACGAGATGCGTCGGTCCGTGCGCGAAGATCTGCTGCTGCGCTCGCTTGTCAGTTTGTTGGCCTGCGGCGTAGCTTTGGTATCGGGACTGGCGTGGCGCAACGTCTCGCGCACGTCCGAGCTCCAGATCCGGCTGGTGAAAGCGAGCGAGATGAACAGCCATCTTTCGCAGATGAATTTCGCGGCGGCTGGTTTGGCGCACGAGACGCGGAATCCGCTCAATCTCATTCGGGGTCTCGCGCAGATGATCGCGCTCCATCCGAATGATGCGCCCAAGCTCCGCGCGCACGCGTCCACCATCATCGAAGAAGCGGACCGGGTCACGGTGCAGCTCAATGAATTCATCAACTACTCGAAACCGCGGGAGGCGCACCTGGGTCCGGTCGAGGTGGCTCGCCTGGTCACGGATGTCGGCCGGACTCTGTTGCCCGACATCGAGGACAAGCAGGTGCGTTTCCAGGCGCCCACGACGCCGCTCACGGTCCAGGCGGACGAGCAGCTCCTGCGGCAGGCGTTGTTCAATCTCCTGCTCAACGCCCTGCAGGCGGTCGCGCCCGGTGGGCAGGTGGAGGTGCGTTGGGTAGCGACGGGCACCGCCGAAGCGTCCTTGGAAATCTGTGACGACGGTCCGGGCGTGCCAGAGGCGGAACGGGCGAATATTTTCAAACCGTATGTGACCATGCGGCCGAAAGGCGTGGGCCTTGGTTTGGCCATCGTGCAGCAAATCGTCGCGGCGCATCGCTGGGAAATCGTGTGTCTCCCGAATGCGCCGCGGGGTGCGGTGTTTCGCGTGAACCATTTGCGGACAACCTCCCCGCTATGAAATACGAACCGCCGACCGGAGTCAGGATCCTGGTGGTCGATGACGATCACGGACAGCGCAGCCTGCTGGAGACCTTTCTGCAGGCGAAAGGCTATCACACGCAGGCCGCGGCGTCGGGTGAAGCGGCGCTGCAGCTGCTTTCCGAGCAGACGTTCGCGCTCATGATCAGTGATGTGCGGATGCCGGGCATGTCCGGGATCGAGACGCTGCGTCGCGTCCGCCAAAAACATCTCGCTCTTCCCGTGCTGCTCGTGACCGCGTTTGCCGATATTCGCAGCGCGGTGACGGCGATGCGAGATGGCGCGGTGAACTATCTCGCGAAACCGATCGACCTCGACGAGCTGATCACGTCCGTGCGCATCGCGCTCAATCCCGCGAGCGCGGCGGCGGCGCCGGTGGCGGACCAGCCGGTATTGCCCGCGGGGGTGGTGACGCAGAGCCCGCTCATGCAAGCGGTGTTTCGCGACGCAGCGGTGATCGCGCCGTCCGAAACGCGCGTGCTCATCACGGGTGAGAGCGGCGTGGGCAAGGAGATCATCGCCGACATCGTGCATGCGTGGAGCCGGCGCGCGAGTGGCCCACTCGTCAAAGTGAACTGCGCCGCGATTCCGGAAAACCTGCTGGAGAGCGAG
>JANPIT010000976.1:0-3736 GCA_031425115.1 Opitutaceae bacterium
GAGGAGCAGCGGGCTGAGGTCCACGCCGTCGATCCGGCGATTGGCGCTCGCCGGTGCACCGGCGAGCGCCCGCGCGGGGGGGTAAAGATCGAGCGTCGTCGCGAGGGCGGAGGTCGTCTGGGCCGGCCTGATCTTGCCGGGCCACCACGCGATCGCCGGCACGCGCATGCCGCCTTCAAAGGTGCAGCCCTTGCCCTCGCGCAGGAGGCCGGCGGAACCGCCTTGTTCGGATTGCGTGAGCCAGGGGCCATTGTCGCTTGTGAAGAGCACGAGCGTGTTCTCGGCGAGGCCTTCGGCGCGCAGAGTGGCGAGCACGCGGCCCACGCTGGCATCGAGCTCCTCGACGACGTCGCCGTAGAGGCCGCGCGCGCTTTTCCCGCGAAATTCCGGCGAGGCGAACAGCGGCACGTGCGGAAAGGTGTGCGGGAAATAAAGGAGGAACGGCTGCGTTTTCTTTTCCCGGATGAAGCGCACGGCTTCGTCGGTGTAACGGCGGGTGAGGGTGGTTTGGTCGGCGGGGCGCTCGGCGATCTCGTCGTCGCGGCGCAGGGGCACGTTCCAGTATTCAGATTTTGGTTGCAGGAACGCGGGCCGACCTTTCGGGGCCTGCGGGGTGCGGTCCATGTCGTTGGAGTAGGGCAGCCCGAAATAGCGGTCGAAACCATGACGCAGCGGCGAGAACTCGGGTTGGAAGCCGAGGTGCCATTTGCCGATGATCGCCGTCGCGTAGCCGCGGGATTTCAGTGCGGTCGCCATCGTGGTCTCGGAGGCAGGCAGGCCGCCGGTGGAATTTGGAAACAGCACGCGCCGCTGGTCGCCATACATGCCGGTGCGCACGGGCAGGCGACCGGTCAGCAGCGCGGCGCGACTCGGCGAGCAGACGGAATCGGTCGAATAGAAATCGGTGAACCGCATGCCCTCCGCCGCCATGCGATCGAGGTGCGGCGTGCGAATCGAGGGGTGGCCATACGAGCCGAGGTCGCCGTAGCCGAGGTCATCGCAAAAGATAATCACGATGTTGGGCGGTCGATCGGCGGCGCCAGCCGCGACCGTGAGGATGAGGAAAGCGAGGCCGAGAGCGGGCAGACGGAACAGGGAGGCCGTGACGCGACGGAGAACGGAGAGGGGCATGGCCGGATTTGATCGGCGCACGGAGATGAGGCAAGTGCGCGGAGGGTAGGCGGCGCGCGCGGCGGACGGTGAGCGGAAGCGCGGGCGGGACAGGGCAGTTGTTTTCCCCTTCCAACTCGGCGGCGCGGCGTTAGCGCTCTGTCGGCCTCCGATGTTTTCTTCGACGTCCTTCTTCTGGTGATACTGCGCGAAAAGCGGTTTGGTGCGCTCTGCGTTATCGGCGCGCTGTGGTGGGGCGAGGCGACGGTGGTAACGCCCGCTCGCGGCAATCCCGTGGCGCTGTGGCTTTTCGACGAGCCGCCGGCCGGGGGCTCGGCGGTCGTGCCGGGGAAATTCGGCGGTGCGTTGCGGCCAGCGGCAAGCGGCACGGGGGAATTGCCGCGGCCGGAATCACCGCTCTCCCGTGCGACGGATTCGCGGCTCAATCTTGGAGCGCACGACTGGACGATTGAGTGCTGGTTGAAGCTGGATGCGGCGGCAACCGAGGAAGGCGTGGTGTTCGAAATCGGCGCGGGTCATGCGGGCGGGGACGAACTCGTGACGCGCTGGAGCGTGCTGCCGCGCGAGCAGGCGTTTGCGTTGGCGAGTTTGGGAGCCAGCCCGGCGGGCGTGGCGAAACGTGTGGAGTTCCCGAATCCAGAAGGGCCGCCGGCGGGGGTGGCGTGGTTGCAAACAGCGACTCTGACGAGTGGAGGCGCCAAGCTGCCGCGGGACACGTGGTTCCATGTGGCGTTGGTGCACGAGGTCGCGAGCCAGCAGCTGCGTTTATTTTTGGAGGGGCGTTTGGTCGCGGCCGCGGGGGCGCAGATCATTTCGCTGCCGCGCAGGAACCGGGCGCAAGTGGCCATCGGGCGAGATGGCGTGGGCGGACGCGTGTTGGCGGGCGCGATCGACGAATTGCGGGTGAGCGACCGGGCGGTCTACGGGGAGAACTTTACGCCGCCGGGGAGTTTTGCCGTGGCGACAAAAGCGAGGGGCGAGCGATGAATGACTATTTCCTGGCGGACGATCTCAGCGGCGCGTTGGACGCGGCGGCGGCGTTTCAGCAAGTGGGCGGGCGCGTGACGATTGCCTGGAGGGTGGAGGGGTGGGCGCCGGCGAAGGGTGGAGTCGTGGGCTATACGACGGAGACCCGCAACGCGGCGCCGGAAATCGCGGCGGCCGCAGTCGCTCGTGCGGTGCGTCACGGGCGGGCGTTAGGGGCGCGACTCGTTTTCAAGAAAATCGATTCGACCTTGCGCGGGCCCGTGGCGGCCGAACTGGCGGCGCTGGCGGCGGAAATGCCGGAGGCGCGGATTCTGTTCGCGCCCGCAAATCCGCGGGTGGGTCGGACGGTGCGCGGCGGTGTGCTCCTGGTCCGCGGGGTGCCTGTGGCCGAAACGGAATTTGGCCGCGACCCCGTGAGCCCGGTGCGCGAAAGCGACATCCGGCGATTGCTGGGTGACGCCGAGACGAACCGCGTCGTGATCGCGGATGCGGCGACGGAAGCGGATTTGGCTGCCGCGGTGGCGCGCATGGATGGGGAGGGCGGGCCGTGGATCGGGGTCGGCTCGGGTGCCTTGGCGCGGCCGATTGCACGGCGCCGATCGACGGAACCCGCGCCGCGTGCCTCGGCGGAAGCGGGCACCCGCCTGTCGGCGGGACCGTGCGTGATGGTCTGCGGCAGTGCGCATCAGGCGAATCGTGAGCAAGCCGCCCGCTTGTCGATTGCACGCGGAGTGCCGGTGGTCGAGCTGCGGCTCGGCGACGCAGCCGGGGCGATCGATGCGGCGCTGCGCGGCTTGCAGCGGCACGGCGGTGTTTCTCTTCTGATTGAAGAGCGCCGGGCTGATCGTGCTGCGGTGTTGAGCTGCGTGGCCACGGCCGCGGCGACGGTGTTGCGCGGTGCGGCCACGCGAAGGGTTTTCGTCACCGGGGGCGAGACCGCCTTTGCGCTGGCCGGAAAACTCGCGGTGCCAGAACTCGCGTTCGACGCGGAAATCGAAAGCGGGCTGAGTCTGTCGCATGGCATGGCGGCCGACGGGCCGGTGCGCTTCGCGATCAAGCCGGGTGGTTTTGGCGATGCGGAGACGTGGGTGCGCGCGTGGGACGCGCTCGCCGCGGAATGATGAAGGCGGAGGACGCGAATCCATATGCAACGGGGAAATCTGCCCGGCCCGCAGCGTGGAGTCGGGGGAAATTCCGCGCGCGCGTGTCGCATCGGCGAGTGATTGAAATGAGGCTGCGAGCGTTTTCTCAGAGTGGGAACGCGCGGTGCGTCGGTGACGTGGCACGCGTAGTGCAAAGGGTATCGCGTGCGAAATCCCCGTGCGCGCGAGTATGTCTCGTCTCCGCAAAATTATGACGTCGGCGTCACCACCTGCCCTATTTGAGCGTCGCCAGCCGCCGTCCGGGCATCGTGACAGCTTTTTGAACAACAACCGTCTTGCGCTTACCCCGTCTATTTAGGCAGGGTTCACCCTACCCAGTTCAGCGTTCCAGTTCTGCGTCTCGCTTCGCGTCGCGCCCCGCCCTCAAACTTATTGTCCGTTATTAACTAGCTATGAAGAGTAACCCTGTAGGTATTATTGATCAGTCGGCCAAAGCACTGTCGCGCTGGGCGCGG
>JANPIT010000977.1:0-4582 GCA_031425115.1 Opitutaceae bacterium
CATGCGCGCCCTCCAACTCTCCGCCGTTAATCAGCTCGCCGTCGTCGAAGTGCCCGACCCCAAGCCTGCGGCTGGCGAAGTGGTCGTTGCGGTGCGCGCGGCTGCGCTCAATCACCGTGATGTGTGGATCAAGTCCGGTCAGTATGCGGGCCTGAAGTGGCCCTGCATTCCGGGTTCCGACGGCGCGGGTGAGGTGATCGCAGTGGGCGAAGGGGTCGATGCCAGCTGGATCGGGCGTGATGTGATCATCAACGCGGCGTTCGGTTGGGGTGAGGGCGAACGCGTGCAAGGGCCGCAGTTTCAAATCCTCGGCTTGCCGCGCGATGGCACGCTCGCGCAACGCATCGCAGTCCCCGTGGCGCAGGTCGCGGCGAAACCGGCGCACCTGACGTGGCACGAGGCGGCCGCCTTGCCGCTGGCGGGACTGACGGCGTATCGCGCGGTGTTTTCGCGGGCGCAGCTCCAGGCCGGAGAACGTCTGCTCGTGAGCGGAATTGGCGGCGGCGTCGCGGTGTTTGCGTTGCAGTTCGCGCATGCAGCGGGTGCGGAGGTGTGGGTGACCTCGAGCTCGCCGGAGAAAATCAAACGTGCGATCGGGCTGGGGGCGAAGGGTGGCTTCGACTATCGCAGCGAGACGTGGGCCGCGGACGCGGTGAAAGCGCCGGGCCAATTTGAAGTCGTGGTCGACAGCGCGGGCGGCGAGGGCTTCGGCAAGCTGATCGACGTCACGGCCTCGGGCGGGCGCTTGGTGTTCTATGGCGCGACGCGCGGTGACGCGCCGCTGCCGGTGCGAAAAATTTTCTGGCGGCAGATTTCCCTGCTGGGAACGACGATGGGCTCGCCGCGCGATTGGTCGGCGATGACCGCTTTCGTGAGCGAGCGTAAGCTGCGTCCGGTGGTTTCAGAGGTATTCTCGATGGACCGCGCGGCCGATGCCTTCGGATTGATGGAGCGCGGCGACCAGTTCGGAAAGATCGTCGTTGCGATGTAAACGTTGGGGCAAACGCGGTAGGTCGTTACCTACCGTTTTGCTTTCGGGCTTGCGCGCGAGCGCAGTGGCCGGGAAGAACTTTTTTTCCAATGAACGACAATTCGCGTTATTTCGCGTGCATCATGGCAGGTGGCAGCGGAGAGCGGTTCTGGCCGATGAGTCGGTCGCAGACGCCGAAGCATCTCCTCAAGTTGCTGTCCGAGCGCACGCTGGTGGAAGAGACCGTGCGTCGCATCGGCAGCGCGGTGCCGAAAGAAAATATCTTTGTGCTGACGAACAGCGTGCAACTCCCGGGCACGCGGGCGGCGCTGGCCGGGCTCGTGCCCGAGTCGCAGATCATCGCGGAGCCGGCCAAGCGCGACACGGCGCCGGCGGCAGCGCTTGCCACGGCGCTGGTGCGCGCGCGGGGCGGCGAGAACGCGACGCTGGCCCTCTTGCCGGCCGATGCGTTCATCGCCGATGCCGCGGGATTTAGCCGGCAACTCGGGGCGGCCTTCGCGCGCGCGGATGAGTCGGGCGCGATTTTGACGATCGGGATCAAGCCGGACCACGCGGCGACCGGCTTCGGATATTTGGAAATGGGAGACGAGCGCGTGCGAGGTGAGAGCGGCGTGGTGCGCGCCGTGAAACGTTTCGTGGAGAAACCGGATGCGGCGACGGCCGAGCGCTACGTGGCGAGCGGAAATTTTGCGTGGAACGCCGGGATCTTCGTCTGGCGCGTCGGCACCTTTTTGGATGAAGCGGATCGCAACGCGCCTGAGCTCGCAGGATTTGTCCGCGGGTTTCCGAAGGGCGAAGCTACCGCGTATCTCGCGGAGAAATTTCCTGCGCTGCCGAAGATCTCAGTGGATTATGCGATCATGGAAAAGGCGCGCGCCGTGGAGACGCTGCTCGCGCTGTTCGATTGGGACGACGTGGGCCTGTGGACGGCGTTGCCCAAGCACCTGAAGACCGATGCATCGGGCAACGCCACGCGCGGTCAGGTCTTCGTGAGCGCGGCCTCGAACAACATTGCCGTGAGCAACGGCCGCACGATCGCGCTCTGCGGCGTGAAGGACCTCGTGGTCGTGGAGACGGCCGACTCGATTCTGGTGTGCCACCGCGATGCGGTGCAGGACATCAAAAAGATCGTGACGCAGCTGCCGAAAGAATTGCTGTAAGAGAAAGAGCTAAACGCAAAGACGCGAAGGACCGCAAAGTCTCGCCAACGTTTTCTTGGCGGATCTTTGCGGTTCCTTCGCGTCTTTGCGCTTAATCTGGATTAATCGTTCTGCTGTTTCTGCGACTTGGCCTGTTTCTGACGGGCGGCGTTATTCAGAATGCGTTTGCGGAGGCGCAGGCTTTTCGGCGTGACCTCGACGAACTCATCGGCGGCGATGTATTCGATCGCGCGTTCGAGTGAGAGCTTGGAGGCCGGAGTAAGACCGGTCGCGACGCCGGAGCCTTGCGAACGGAAGTTCGTCAGCGCCTTGGCCCGGACCGCGTTACACGCGATGTCTTCGTTGCGGGGATTTTCGCCGACGATCATGCCCTCGTAGACTTGCTCACCGGGGCTCACGAAGAGCTTGCCGCGTTCCTGCACCATCACGAGCGCGTAGGAGGTCGTCTCGCCCGCTTCCGTCGCGATGAGCGTGCCGGTGATGCGCGTGAGCACCTCGCCCGCGTAGGGGCCGTATTCCTTGAACAAATGGCTGAGCACGCCGCGACCACTCGTGGCGTTGACGACGTCGATTTCCATGCCGATGAGGCCACGGGTCGTGATCGTCGCCTCGATCATCGTCGAGTGCGGGTGCTTCTCCATGTTCGTGAGGAGACCTTTGCGGTTCGCGAGATTCTGCATGATCGCGCCGACGCACTCGTCCGGCACTTCGATCCAGACGGTCTCGTAGGGCTCGAGGCGTTTGCCGTCTTCCGTTTTCTTTTCGATCACGGTCGGGCGGGACACGAGCATCTCGAAGCCCTCGCGGCGCATCGTCTCAACCAGCACCGCGACTTGCATCGCGCCGCGGGCCTTCACGTTGAAAATACCGGCTTTTTCGGTGTCTTCGATCTGGATCGAGACGTTGACCTTGAGTTCGCGCATGAGGCGCTCGCGCAGCTGGCGTGACGTCACGAGCTTGCCTTCGGTGCCGACCAACGGGCCGTCGTTGACGCAGAACTGCATCTCGAGCGTTGGCGGGTCGATCTGAGTGAAGGGCAGTGCGTGGCCGGCCTCGTCTGCCGTCAACGTATCGCCGATATCGACGTCTTCGAAGCCGGAGATGCCGACGATGTTGCCGGCGACAGCGCTTTCGGTCTCGCGGGTGCCGAGGCCGGTGAACTCGAAGACCTTTGAAATTTTGGCGCGGACGCGCTTCGCGTCGGAGTGACGGACGACAAACACGGGATCGCCGACCTTGGCGACGCCGCCGAGGATTTTTCCGACGGCAATACGGCCGACGTAGTCGCTCCAATCGATGTTGGAAACGAGCATGTGGAATGGCTCGTTCGGCTTCGCGAACGGCGGCGGAATGTGGTCGAGGATCGTCTGGAAGAGGGGAGACATGTCCGTCTTCGCTTCGCCCAAGTGATACATCATGTAGCCGTCGCGGCCGGAACCGTAGACAACGGGAGCGTCGAACTGCTCTTCGGTCGCGTTGAGCTCCATGAGGAGCTCGAGGACCTTGTCATACATCTTGGCGGGCTCGGCGTTTTCGCGGTCGATTTTATTGATGACGATGACGACCTTGAGTCCGTGATGGAGCGCCTTGCGGAGCACGAAACGCGTCTGCGCCTGGGGACCGTCGTAGGCGTCGATCACAAGCAACACGCCGTCGACCATGCGGAGCGCGCGCTCGACCTCGCCGCCGAAATCGGCGTGGCCAGGGGTGTCGACGATGTTGATGATCTTGTCCTTCCAGTGGACGGACGTGTTCTTCGCCTTGATCGTGATGCCCTTCTCCTTTTCGAGGTCCATGGAATCCATGGCGCGTTCTTCGACGCGTTCGTTGGCGCGGAAGACGCCGCCTTCCTTGAGAAGCTTGTCGACGAGGGTGGTTTTGCCGTGGTCGACGTGGGCAATAATGGCGATGTTACGGATGCTCGGGTTCATTGGCGGACGCGGTCGTTTGTTAGAAAAAGAGGCCCAACGTGCGTGGTGCCGTGGACCATGGCAAGGCCTAAGGCAGGCCGGCTAAACGTCGCCCGTCAGAACGACCGCATCCGCCAAAAATACACCGTGTAGAAGGCGACCCAAAACACGACGTGGACCTGCACGCGGCGTCGGTCCGACGCGAAGCAGCGCGCGGCACCGGCGGCGAGCAAGGTCGTTGCCACAAAACGCGATAGTCGCGCTGCGGCCGAGACGAGCATGAAGGTAACGAAGCTGAGGTTCTGGGCCGCCGCGTGGGCAACAAAGAGCTTATAGGGGTGACCTAAAATCGCTCCGCTCCAGAGCGCGGAGGCGCCTTTGTCCTGGATCGCCTGGCCGGTGGTGGTGACGAGGCTGAGCGAGATCCCCGGAATGCGGTCGATGGTCCGAAGCACGGGCCCGATATCCTGCGCCGCCAGCCACCAGAGAATACTCCCGCCGAGAAGGGCGCCGACCGTGGC
>JANPIT010000978.1:0-1966 GCA_031425115.1 Opitutaceae bacterium
GCCGGTGCCAGCCGCCGCCTCCACCGTGGCCGCGACGGTGCTGTTCCTGCTCAAGCTGCAAGAGACCGATCGCTCGCTCAAATCCTGGGCGCTGGCGCTCCCGTTTTTGATGCTGCTCGTGGCGTTCCTGATGATGAGCACCGTCCGGTATCCGAGCGGCAAGAACGTCGACATGCAGACGCAGACGCGGATGGCACCCTTCGTCTCGATCATCGTGATCGTGGGTTTGGTCATCATTTATAAGGAGATCGCGGTGCTGGGGATTTGCCTCGGCTACATTTTCTTCGGCCTCTTCCGCTACGTGCGCCGGGGGCGTCCCGGCGTCGATTCCCGTCCTTCGCCCACGCCGGTTCAGAGCCACGAATAAGCGTGTGAAGAACCTGCGCGGCCTTTCCGAGCAATCCGGACGTTGCGAGTAACCGCGACTTTTTTCGCATCCCCTCGGAAGTTTTTCACAGCTCGAATTAGGGATTTTCCCGAGGGAGAAAGTCCGGTTGCTACGCTTGTTCGCAGCACATATGACTACGGATATAATTCCTTATTGAACCTCTGTTCTATTAGCCTTTGTTAGTTTCCACCAGACTGCACCCAGTCGCCCCGATGAAATTCAAAATTAACCGCGATCACTTCGCCAACGGACTTGCCCAGGTCCTCAACGTGGTCGGCTCAAAGGCGACGATGCCGATCTTGAGCAATGTGCTGATCGAAGCGGAGAAGGATCAAATTTCGCTGACGACGACGAATCTGGATTTGGGCATTCGCTGCAAAATCAAGGCGGAGGTGAAGGAAACGGGCGCCGTGACCCTCCCGGTGAAACGTTTGGCCGGGATTGTCCGGGAATTGCCCAATGTGGACGTCACGCTGGATGCATCCCCGAACCATCAGGTGAAACTGACTTCGGGCGGTTCGACCTTTCGGATTATGGGCATCGGCAAGGAAGAATTCCCGCCGTTGCCGGAGTTCGGTGAAGAAAAGGCCTACAGCCTCGAGCAGACTGAGCTGGCAACGATGCTGAAGAGCGTGGCTTACGCGCAATCGACGGACGAGACGCGTTACATCCTCAACGGCGTCTATTTCAATTTCAAAGACGGCAAACTTTCCTTGGTGGCCACCGATGGTCGCCGCCTGGCGTTGATCTCGAAGGACATGGATGTCCCAGCGGCGAGTGCCGGCGCGATCATTCTACCGGCGAAGACGGTCGGTGAACTCACGCGCCTGCTCGACAAGGGCGAGAAGGTGAAAATCAACTTCAACGACCGCCGCGCGGCGTTTCAGATCGCGACGGACAAGGACACGAGCGGCTTCATCGACCACGTCTACCTGTATTCCAAGGTCGTCGAGGGAAATTATCCCAATTACCACCAGGTTATTCCCAAGGAGACGCACCAGCGCATCAAGCTGGAGCGCGAGCTGTTCCTGCAGTGTGTGCACCGCGCCGCGCTGGTCTGCTCGGAAAAAGCGAACTCGGTAAAGCTCAAGCTTTCGAGCAATCTGCTCGAGCTTACGGCGCAAAGCCCGGATTTCGGCGAAGCGCACGAATCGATGGCGATCGGCTACAGCGGCCCAGAGCTGCAGGTCGCGTTCAACCCGACATTTATCATGGATCCGCTAAAAGCCCTCGGCAAAGACGAGGTGTTTTTCGAGGTGAAGGACGAAGTGAGCCCGGGCGTTTTCAAAACGCTCGAGAGCTTCGTGTGCGTCATCATGCCCGTGCGGCTCAGCTAAGCCGCTCCGATGCGAGTTGAAAAGGTCGGCTGTGCGCTCCGCGCGTGGCTGGCCGACGGACCAGCCAAAAACCGCGCGCGGAGCGCGCGGTCCATCCTCTAGTGCAGACTTACTATCTCATCCTCGCCGCGATGCTCGTATCGCTTGTGCTGATGCAGGTTAACCTGCGGCGCGCCTCGCCAATCCTCTCGATCGCGGATCGATGGCTGCGGTGGTTCGTTTTCACGTTCGGCACCGCGCA
>JANPIT010000979.1:0-2484 GCA_031425115.1 Opitutaceae bacterium
CTTCCTTGATCGCCTTGCGGAAGCACTCGTTGATCTGCACCACGCGGTGGCGGAGCAAATCCTGGAAACGGATGACCAGGGGGGCCTTTAGGCCCATCCCGACTGCCTCGTGGACCACGTCGAGCACGCGGATGCCGCGACCGTCGACGAGGGGCTGGACGTTAACGAATCCCTCGTGGTCGACCGAGATGTGGCCAGAGCCCCATCGCTTGAAACCGTAGTGTTCTTCAGACTTGGCGGCAGACCAGGCGGAGGAGGATGTCTTTTTCAAAGGCGAGAGTTAGGTGCTGAGAGTTGAGAGCCAAGCCGCTGCGACGCAAGTAGCGAGGTGGATTAGAGCTTCGGTCTCTCGACGCCCCGCTCGTCGCGCTCGGTTTTTCCAAGCTTGCTTTCAACTGACACGAATCAGTTAGATGCGTGTTTTCTTTTTTCAAATCACTCAACACGCAATGCCGAAAATGTCCTCGTTGATCTCCGCCGTTGAATTTCTCGCCCAAACACCGGCGCCAGGTCCGAGCCAGCCGCCCGCAGCGTGGGTGCAGATTCTGCCGATGGTGCTGCTTTTTGGTGCGATGTATTTCTTCATGATCGCGCCGCAGCGAAAGAAGCAAAAGGAGCACGAGAAGATGTTAAAGTCGCTGGAGTCGGGTGACGAAGTGGTGACGACGGGCGGAATCTTCGGCACGATCACCAACGTGAAGGAAGATCGTTTCGTGATCCGCGTGTCGGACACCACGAAGATCGAGGTCGGCAAAGCTTTCGTGCAAACCGTCCTGAAGAAGACTGGCGCCGAGGATAAGAAGTAATTTTTCGAGGGGAGCGCAGGCGGCTTGCCTGCATTCGATCCGAAGCGGGCGGACTGCCCGCGCTCCCGGTAATCCCTTTCAACCCAACCGAACCATGCTCAAACGCAACCTCTGGAAGCTCGTGCTTTGCTTCGCCATTCTGGCGTGGGCAATCGTGCAGCTTATTCCCGTCAACGACGCCCCTTCGTTCGCCGATTATCTCCGCACGCACGCCACGGCCAAGCAAGCCGACTTCGCGAAGGTTTTGGACAAAGCGGCGGCGCGAAAGAAAAACCTCCAGGCCTCCAGCGATTTCGTGGCGCTCAAGCAGATCGGCCGCGAGGACAAGGTGGATCTCAGCCAGTTTTTCCCCGATATCCGCCTCGAGGATTCGCTCAGGAATATCGAGAAGCGAAACGACATTCTTCTCACCGAGCTCCTGCGCCGCTCCAAGGGCCGCCTCCAGCTCGGCCTCGACCTCAAGGGCGGCGTCGCCTTCACGCTCGAGGCGAAGGATGAGCCCGGCAAGCCCGTCGATTCCTATCAGCGCGCGGAGAAGCTGCAGAAGGCGATCGAGATCATCGGCAATCGCATCAACGGCTTCGGCGTCGCCGAGCCTGTGATTCGGCCGATCGGCGAAAATCGGATCGAAATCCAGCTCCCCGGTCTCAGCACCAAGGACAATCCCGATGTGGTCGATCAGGTGAAGGCTCCCGCCCGCCTCGATTTCCGCATCGTGCATCCCACGGCGATGCCGGGCGCTGGCGAGGCTCCGGCGGGTTACGAAATCAAGACGCTCGATTACGAAGGTCGGAAAGGTGAGACCGGCTCGGAAGAACTGTATGTGAAGCGCATCCCGGAAATGACCGGCGAGATGATTTCCAATTCGTTCGCTCGCCCCGATGTCTACGGCAAACCCGAGGTCATCCTCGAGTTCACCAAGGAGGGCAAAGCGCGCTTTGCCGATATCACGCGCCAGATCGCGGATGGCGGCCAGCGCGCCGGCCGTCTGGGTCGTCTGGCCATCGTGCTCGACGGCAAGCTGTATTCCGCACCGACCGTGAAGGACGAAATCAACAGCGACTCGGCTCAGATCTCGGGTAGCTTTTCCGACCGTGAGGCCATCAATCTCGCGAACGTTCTCAACAACCCGCTCGATATCGCGCTCGAGGTGAAAGAGCAGTATGAGGTCGGACCGACGCTCGCGGCCGATGCGATCATCAGCGCAAAAAATGCCTTCATCGTGAGCACGCTGCTCACGATTGGTTTCATGCTCGTGTTCTACACGATCGGCGGCCTCGTTGCCGCGATTGGCATGGCAGTGAACGTCCTCATCACGCTCGGCGTCATGGCGAGCATCGGCGCGACGCTCACCATGCCTGGCATCGCCGGCATCGTGCTGACCCTCGCGATGTCCGTCGACTCGAATATCCTGATCTTCGAGCGCATGCGCGAAGAGTTGAAGCTCGGCAAGTCGCTCGGCACCGCGCTGGAGGCGGGTTTCGACAAGGCATGGAGCGCAATTTTGGACTCCAACGTCACAACGCTTCTCGTGGCTGGCATCATGATCTGGCTCGGCACCGGCCCGGTGAAAGGCTTCGGCGTCACCCTCGCGATCGGTATCTTCACCACGATGTTTGCCGCAGTTGTCGTCAGCAAACTACTCCTCGAGCTCCTGATTCACCCGGGCGTGATCAAG
>JANPIT010000980.1:0-2356 GCA_031425115.1 Opitutaceae bacterium
GCCCGCGGGCGATTGTTGCTGCGTGACGAATAGGGGCAGCCGGCTGCGGCCGATGTTGAGGATGGGCACGAAGACATTCCACGCGGCGGCGGCGGCGACGCGGCCGCCGAATCCGGGGCGGCCTTGCAGCCATTCGAGCACGGTTACGTTGCGATTCGGAATCGGGGTATTGCCGATGATCAACGGATCGGGCGCACCGCTGAGCAGCTCGTTGTAGCCGGGGTAGGAAACGAACTCAGCGTTGAGCACGCGCGCGGGGCTGCCGCGGTCGCGATTACCGAAGGCCTGGCCCTGCGGCACGAGGGTGCCCCAGAAAAATGGCATGAGCTTCTGGCGCCGCTCCTCGGCGGTGGGGGCGACGAAATCAGCGCGCAAAGCCTGTAGTTCACCGCTCGATACGCCGCCGCCTGCGAGTTTGTCGGTCGTCATCAACGCTTCTTCCGCGCCCCGAAACACCTCTTGCCAGCGCAGGCCATCGATCGTGACGAGGAGGACGTTGCGGGTTTTTAGTTCGGCGGCGTGGGCGTTGGACGAGAGAAAAGCTCCAAGCGCCAAGATCCAAGCTCCAGGGAAACACCAGCGGCCAGGCTTCAAATAGATGCGTGCGCTCTTGGTCATTTGGAATCTGGAGTTTCTTTGGAGCCTGGATCTTGGTGCTTGGAGCTTTTCAGCCCCGCAGCATCCGCGCGCGCACCGACGCAATGAGGTCGTCGTAGCCGCCGAGAAACTGCGCGAGCGTGTGCTGCGTGGCGCCGTAGCCGAAAAATTCCGCGGGCCGCATGCCGTCCTCATCGTGCGCGCGAATGAAGTCGGGAAACTTTGCGCGCAACTCGGCGACGATCGCGTCGTCGACCGCGGTGCCGAGCGTCAGAGACGGCGCGGCGTCGGCGGTGTTGAACTTTGTCCACCAGGTGTAAGGCACGGTCTGCAAAACTTCCCGTCCGATGATCTGCGACCAGTGACGTTCGTGCCGATAAGCGGCCGCGAGGAGTGTGCCCGGCAGGCCGCGTTGCTGGAAGATGCGGTGGGCGTTTTTGAAAACGGTGATGCCGGCCCAATCGAGCGCGCCCGGCGTGGTCGTGATGCGCTGGCTTTCGGCGATGCGTTTAAGCTGATCATCCACGCGGCCGATCATCAGGGTGATGTAAGGGTGAATCGCATCCGCGTTGTGCCCGGCGGCGTGTGCGCGTTTCAGGCCGCGTTCGAATGCCTGTGAAACCGCGATGGCTTGGGGCACGGTGAAACTCACCGTAGCGTTAACGCGGATACCGCGGGCGGTCATTTCCTCGATGGCGGTAAGGCCAACGGCGGTCGCGGGCGCTTTGATCGCGATGTTGGGCGCGAGCGCCGCGAGCTGGGTCGCCTGCGCGACCATCAGATCCGGGTTGGGATAATATTTGGGATTTACCTGCACCGAGAGAAATCCTTTCACGCCGCGCGTGGCATCGTAGACGGGTTTCAGTCGCGCGGCCGCGTCGATGGCGAGCGTGTGGATCAGACGCCACGCGATGTCGTCCTCGAGAGCGGTGGGGTGCTCGACGATGAGCCGGTCGATGATCGGATTGCACAGGGCGGGCTGGGCTTTCACGGCCTGCGCCACGATGACAGGATTCGAGGTGCCGCCCACGGCGCCGAGCGCCACCGCTTCGCCGAGCTCGTCGGGCACGCCGGAGTCGTTCCACCAATCGGCGCCGAGTGCCGTCATCTGGGCCATGCGGGAAGAGGTCATGATAAAAATGGCCGGGTTACACGCCCGCGTGCCGACGGACATAGGCGCGGGCGACCTTCGCTTTCGGGAGAGCTGGGACTTTGGCGGGGTCTTCTTCCGCTTCGACAACGAGCCAGCCTCGGTAGTCGGCGGCTTCGAGGATGCCGAATATCTCGGGAAAATCGACGCACCCATCGCCCGGAATCGTGAACACGCCCTCCGTCACGGCGCGGCAAAACGACCAACCTTCGCGCCGGACGCGTTCGGCAATGGCGGGACGCACGCTCTTCAAGTGCACGTGCGCAATGCGTGAGGCGTAGCCTTCCGCCACGGCGACCGGATCGATGCCGGCAAACGCGAGATGCCCCGGATCGAGCAGCAGAAAAATCTCGGGCACGTCGGCGAGTAACCGGTCGAGATCCTCCTCACCTTGGACGACGGTGCCCATGTGATGGTGATAGACGATTTTCATTTCCTCCGCGGCGGCGAGGGCGGCGAGCTGTTGCAATCCCGTCGTGAAACGCGGCCATTCGTCCTGGGTGAGACGAGGTGCAAGTTTCTCACCGAAGCCCAGCGCGGCCTCGCGGTTGCCATGAATGCAGCGCGTGCATTCGGCCACGATGGCCACGCGCGCGCCGAGCGTTTTCA
>JANPIT010000981.1:0-5657 GCA_031425115.1 Opitutaceae bacterium
GGACGCCGACCGGCGCGTTGGAATTTATCGGCCGCCTCGACGGCCAGGTCAAAGTGCGCGGGTGCCGGATCGAGCTGGGGGAAATTGAAACCGCGATTCATGCGCACCCCTCGGTTCGCGAAAGCATCGTCCTCGCGCGGCCCGATGAGCGCGGTCAGATGCAGCTTGTCGCCTATTTGCTGATACAGGGCGATACTTCAGCGAGCACGGATTCCGACCTGGCCGATTTTCTCCGCACCAAGCTTCTGGCCAACATGATTCCGTCGAGCTATGTCTAGCTCGCCGCGAGTCCGCTCACCCCCAACGGCAAGGTCGATCGTCGCGCGCTGCCCGCGCCCGTGCTGCATTCGAGCGAGTCCCGTGGGGCCTTTGCTGCTCCGCGCACGGCCGTGGAGCAAACCATCGCTAAAGTGTGGTCCGAGGTGCTGGGCTGCCCGCCCGTGGGCCTCTCGGATAATTTTTTCGATCTCGGCGGCCACTCGCTCTTGGCCGCGCAAGTCGTCACGCGCCTGAATATCACGCTGGCAGGCGCCGTCTCTGTCCGCGCTCTTTTCGATCAACCGACGCTCGCGGCGTTTGCGCGCGAAGTGGAACGGAGGCTCGAGAACAACCCGACGAACCGGACGCCTGTGCTCCGAATGAAGCGGCGCACGGTCGCCCGGCCCGAACTGGAACTGGTCCAACCGAACTGAACTTACCATGGCTTCGCCTTCTCTTTCGCTTCCCGTGACCGCACCGGTCGCCCCCGTGCCCGCCACGAGCGCCCCCGAGTTGGATCGCCCGATCCCAGCGTCGTCGGGTCAGCGCCGCTTGTGGTTCCTCGAACAGATGGAGCCCGGCTCTCCACTCTATAATATTCCCTACCTGCTCCGCCTCAGCGGCGCCCTCAATGGGCAGGCTCTGGATCGCGCACTGGGCGCGGTGGTGGAGCGACACGAATCGTTGCGGACCAATTTCATCGCGGTCGCCTCCGAGCCGACGCAGGTCATCAAGACCTCGTGGTCGCTCGATTTGCCGTTGACCGATTTGACGGCGATTCCCGCCGACGAACGTGAAGCGGAGCTGAAACGCTCGACGATCGAAGAGGCGAAAAAACCCTTCGATCTGCAGAAAGATCTCATGCTGCGCGTGCGGCTGTATCGCCTCTCGGAAACGGACCACGCGCTGATGCTGGTGATGCATCACATCTCTTCGGATGGCTGGTCGATGGCCGTGCTCTATCGCGAACTCGGAGCCTGCTACGAGGCCTTCTCGCACGATCGCCTGCCGGCACTGACCGAGCTGCCGATCCAATACGCGGACTTTGCGGAGTGGCAGAAAGAATATCTCCAAGGCGAAACCTTGGACAAGCTGATCACTTATTGGAAAAAGCAGATGGCGGGCTCGCCGGCGCTGCTTGAGTTGCCGACCGATCACGCGCGTCCGCCGCTGCAATCGCACCGCGGTGAGTGCGTGAACATCCGCCTGCCGGCCGAGCTCGTCGCCAGTCTCAAAAAAATCAGCAGCCAGCAGCGCGTCACGTTCTTCATGACGCTGCTCGCCGGCTTCAAAGCTGTGTTGCATCGCTACAGCGGGCAGCACGACATCGTTGTCGGCTCGCCACTGGCCGGTCGCGATTCGGCCGAGACCGAAGAACTCGTGGGCTTCTTCATCAACACCGTGTTGATGCGCACGGACCTCTCGGGCGATCCCACGATCAAAGAGCTGCTGATGCGCGTGCGCGATATGTCGCTTGGCGCGTTCGAACACCGCGAGATGCCCTACGAGCGCCTCGTCGAAGAATTGCAGCCCTCGCGCAACCTGAGTTTCGATCCGATCTGCCAGGTTTATTTCGCGCTGCAGAACATGCCCACGGCGCCACTGAAGCTCAGTGGTATCAAGTTGAGCATCGCGCCCGTCTACACTGGCACGGCGAAGTCGGACCTCACCGTGTGGGCGATCGAACAGACTGACGGCACGCTCGAAGTCACCGCAGAATACGCGCTCGATCTTTTCAAGGGCGAGACGATCCAACGTTTCCTCGGTCACTTCCAGACCGTGCTCGAGGGCATTGCGGCCAATCAAGATCAACGTCTGTCGCAGCTGCCGCTGCTCACGCCGCAGGAAAAGTCCCGGATGATCGGCACGTGGAACGACACGCGCATGGACTATCCACGGCAGAAAACGCTGACCGAACTCTTCGCCGAACAAGTGGCGCGCACGCCGGACGCGACGGCCCTCGTGTTCGACGAGCAAGAACTCAGTTATGCCGAGTTGGACGCGAAGGCGGAGAGCCTCGCGACCCAGCTGCGGCAGCACAATGTGGGACCCGATGTGCTCGTGGGCGTGTGCGTCTCGCGCTCGATCGAGATGATGATCGGGTTGCTCGCGATTCATAAAGCGGGCGGCGCCTACGTCCCGCTCGATCCCGCGTATCCGAAAGAGCGCATCGCGTTCATGCTGCAGGACTCGCAGGCGCCGGTGTTGCTGACGAATCTGGCGTTGATGTCGAAGCTGCCGCCGCACCAGGCTGCGGTGATCTGCGTGGATGCAGTCGCAGCGAGCGGGAAAGCGGTTATCTCGGCGGAGACGAAATCCGCGCCCGTGCAAGCGGCCACCACGCCCGAGCATCTCGCCTACGTTCTCTACACGTCCGGCTCCACCGGAAATCCAAAGGGCGTGATGGTCACGCACCGCAACGTGGTGAACTTCTTCGCTGGGATGGACCGAGTCCTCGGCACGACGCCTGGCGTGTGGCTCGCGGTGACCAGTATCTCGTTTGATATCTCGGTGCTCGAACTGTTCTGGACGCTGACGCGCGGCTTTAAGGTCGTGCTGTTGTCCGATGCGGCGAAGCTGCCCGGCCTGGCTGAAGCGAAACGGGCCGGGGTCACGCCCGCGGCGAAGAAGGTGATGGATTTCTCGCTCTTCTATTTTGCGAGCGAGGACGAGTCTGCCGGTGGAAATCGCTATCGCCTCCTGCTGGAAGGCGCAAAATTCGCCGATAAGCACGGCTTCAAGGCCGTTTGGACGCCCGAGCGTCACTTCCACTCGTTCGGCGGTCTGTATCCAAATCCGTCCGTCGTCGGTGCGGCCATCGCGGCCGTCACCGAGCGCGTGCACATTCGCGCGGGTAGTTGTGTGACGCCTCTTCACCATCCGGCGCGCGTCGCGGAGGAGTGGTCGGTCGTCGACAATCTTTCGCAGGGTCGCGTCGGTATTTCCGTGGCGAACGGTTGGCACGATCGTGACTTCACGTTGAAGCCGGAGAATTTTGCCGAGCGCCGCGACATCATGCGCAAGAGCATGGAGACGATTCGGAAGCTGTGGCGCGGAGAGTCGGTTGAGTTCACCGGCGGTCGCGGCAATGCCGTGCCGATTAAGATTTATCCGCGGCCGATCCAGAAAGAACTGCCGATGTGGATCACCGCGGCGGGCAGCCCCGAGACGTTCAAGCTCGCGGGCGAAATGGGAGCGGGCGTGCTGACGCATTTGCTCGGCCAGGAGCTGGATGATCTTGCGAAGAAAATTAAGCTTTATCGTCAGGCGCGGCGCGATGCGGGCCACGAGGGCGAAGGCTGCGTGACGATTGCGCTGCATACGTTCGTCGGCGAGGACCTCGACGCCGTGAAGGCCAAAGTCAAAGAGCCGTTGATCCGTTATCTCGCAGACTCGGCCGATTTGATGAAGGGCCTCTCACAGGCGATGTATCCGGGTTGCGAGATGAAGAATCTCACCGCCGAAGAAACGCGCGGGTTGGTGGAGTTCTCGTTCAATCGCTACTTCGAGACCTGCGGCATGCTCGGGACCCCTGAGACCTGCCGCAAAATCCTTGGCAAGCTGCAAGGTGTCGGGATCGACGAAGTCGCGTGCTTGATCGATTTCGGCGTCGACGTGGAGTCGACCTTGAGCGCGCTGACGAATCTCGATCGCGTGCGGGCGGATTGGCAGGCGCGCAACGAAGCCGCAGCGCCCGAGGCGGTCGCGACTCCGGTGCGCCGCACCGTGCCAATCATCGAGCAAATGCAGCGCCACGCGGTGACGCACCTGCAATGCACGCCTTCGTTCGCGCGCATGCTCGCGAGCTCAAGTGAAACCCTCGCGGCCCTCAAGTCGCTCCAGAAACTCATGGTGGGTGGCGAAGCGCTGCCGATCGGTCTCGCGGCGGATCTCGTGCGCGAGATCTCGGGTGACGTCATCAACATGTATGGCCCGACGGAGACGACGATCTGGTCAACCACCAGTGTGGTGAAGAGCGCCGAGAGCACGACGGGAGCGATCGACATCGGTCGTCCGATGGCGAATCAGCAGGTTTACATTCTCGATACGCATCGCCAGCCGGTGCCGATCGGAGTCCCCGGTGAGCTCTGGATTGCCGGCGATGGTGTGGCGCGGGGTTATCTTCGTCGACCCGAGCTCACGGCCGAGAAATTCCTGCCCGATCCCTTTGCGTCCACGGCGAGTGCCGGTCGGCCCGCCGATGACAAACCCGCGCGCATGTATCGCACGGGTGACCTCGTGCGTTTCAAGGAAGATGGCGTGATCGATTTCCTCGGTCGCGTGGATCACCAGGTGAAGGTGCGCGGGCACCGCATCGAGTTGGGCGAAATCGAAGCGGCGTTGATGCAGCACTCGGACGTGCGCCAAGCGGTTGTGGTGTTGCGCGCAGATAATCCCGAGGATCCGCAACTCGCAGCCTATGTCGTGCCGGCAGGCGACGAAGCGCCGGCGCCGAACACGCTCCGCGATTTCCTGAAGCAGAAATTGCCGGATCACATGGTGCCCGCGCTCTACGTATCCTTGGAGCGGATGCCGATGACACCGAACGGCAAGATCGATCGCAAGGCGCTCCCGGCTCCGGAAGGCAGCCGTGTGAAAGGGCAGGGCGATTTCGTGGCCCCGGCTGGCAACGTGGAGCAGCAAGTCGCGGCGATCTGGAAGGACATCCTGCACGTCGAGAAAATCGGCGTGGACGATAACTTCTTCGATTTTGGCGGGCACTCGCTCCAGGTCGTGCAGGTCCAGAACCGGCTGCGCGAGACGATCGGGGTCGATGTGCCGGTCTTGAAGCTCTTCCAATTCCCGACGATCCGGGCGCTCGCGAAGTTTATCGACGAGCAATCCACCTCCAACGGCACAGACGATTTTCGCGCGAAGATCGAAGAGCGCAATCGCCGGCGTCAGGGCGCAATGACCATCCGCCGTCGTGGCGTGAGCGTCTAAGCCTAATTCCGCCCAGCCGTCCCACTCTTGTTCATCAGGTCCAAATGAACGCACCCGAACCCCAAGAAAGCATCGCCATCATTGGCATGGCGGGCCGTTTCCCGCAGGCCAGGAATCTCGACGAATTCTGGCGTAATTTGCGCGAGGGCAAGGAGTGCATCTCGTTCTTTAAGGACGAGCCTGTCCAATGGCTGCCGATCGAGCATGCCCCGCGGCCCGACGACCCGCGCTACGTGCGCGCCCGTGCCGTGCTGGAGCGGCCGGAGTGGTTTGATGCGGCGTTCTTCGGGATGAACCCGAAGGAAGCGGAGATCATGGATCCGCAGCACCGGGTGTTTCTCGAGTGCGCTTGGGAAGCCTTGGAAAACGCCGGCTGCAACCCGGACACTTACGAAGGGCTGATCGGCGTGTTCGCAGGTGCGAGCATGAACACGTATCTGCTTACGAACTTGATG
>JANPIT010000982.1:0-8360 GCA_031425115.1 Opitutaceae bacterium
TGTCCTGGCCGAGGCTCATTGCCGTCAACCCGGCGGAGTTGACCTGGTCACGGCGAAAACCGGTGGTGAGGGCCAGCCGATTGCGCCAGAAGAATCCTTGGTAGGCGATTTGCCCCGTGCGTTGAATCGACTTGTTGCCGGCCGCGGGATTGAAAGCCCCGAGCCGTTGGCCCTCGGCATTGACGAAGCCGGTATTGAGAGGATCAGCGGTAAATTTCCGGCCGGTGGAATCGGTATACGCGAAGGGGCTGTAGGGATCGAAAGGGAAGCGGGGCGAGTAATCTCCGCGGGCGGGATCGAGGTAATAGCGAAACTGAATCGAGCGGAAGGCGTTGACCGCCCAATTGTTCGTGGTCTGCGGAGTGAGCGGAAGACCTGTGAACACGGGATCGACGCCGTTCTGCGGCAAGAGGCGGAACCGCACAAAGCCGCTGCGGCTTTCCTCGCGATCTTCGGAGTAAAGAGCCGCGAGGCGCTGCACGCCGAGAAACTTCCGCCACCAGGCTTTGCTGCCGCGTTCGAAGTTGAACTCATACGAGCCAGACAAGCGCCAGCGCGCGGTGTCGGTGAGGATGTGGCGCACGCCCGCGCCGCCGCCGTCGGCATCGATGTAAAATTTTCCGAGGTTGGGATTCGGCGTCACGCCATCCGGCAGGAAACGATTGGGATCAAGGCCCACTGTGTAGCCGTCGGCGTTGGAGCCCATCTGGGCGAATCCGGCGCGAAATCTTTCCTTCTGCGCTGCGAGCTCGAAGGAGAGATGCTGGCCGACTTGCTGGGTGACGAAGAGATTGGTGATGTCCGATTTGATGCGTTCGCGGCGGGAAAGGCCGCCGACATCGACGTCGAGCGGGATCACCGAACCGTCGAGGAACGTGTAGCCGGTGGCTTCACCGAAATTGCTGCCGCCGGGGACCGCGGACGGGTTTTTAATCCGCGCGTAGTTGCGGAAATTATAAAATTGGCCCGCGTTGTAGCCCTGCGCGTTGCCGCCCACGAGGGTGGGATACTGGTTGTTGTTATTGGTCGCCTGGGCAAAAACCGTGTTGGTCAGCGTGGCGGTCGGGAACGCCCCGGAAATCGGCTGATTGGTATAGATCGGCCGGTCGACCGTGCCGGGGTAAAGCTGGGACGATTTGAACCAAGGAGTGACTTCGTCGAAGGCGAGCTGCAGCTGTGGGCGGATGTTGTTGATCTTGGCGTGCTCGTAATTGAACGAGATTGAAGTCTTCGACCACGGGCGGGTCTGCACCGCGCCGTATAGGCGTTTGTCGTCGGCGCCCGACGGCTTGTAGGGGAAATCTTTCTCCTCGTGCAGCGCCGCGAAGCGGAGAGCGACGCGCTTTGGCACGATCTGGCGATTAAGGTCGACGGTGTAGCGTTTCGATCCGTGGGAATCGAAACGCATGCCCAGACGCGCGGAGTTCTTGAAGAGAGCACGCGAGATGGACGAGTCGACCACGCCGCCAGGACTGCCGGTGCCGAAGAGCAGATTGTTTGGCCCGGAGGCGACGGTGATGCGGTCAACGTTGTAGTTGTCCGAAGGCAGGATGGTCTTGAAGAAGCCGCGGGAGAGCGTGGGAGAGTCCAGCCCGCGAATCCGATTGGGTGGCGGATATCCGCTGCCGAACGCGAGGCCCTCGCCGTCCGCTGATTCGAAGCCTTCGCGGATGCCCTCGACATTGGTGGTGTAGAGCGCGGCCTCCTCGAAGGTGGCGAGGCCGAAGTCATCCATGAAATCCTTGGTCAGGACTTCGAGCGGTGCGGCGATGTCCTTAAGGTCGGTGTTAAGGCGGGAGCCGGCGAGCGACTGCGTGGCGACCCAGCCGGTTTCGTTTTCCGCGACGATGACAAAGGGCGAGAGCTCGATGGCCTCGTCGGCTTTTGGCGAGGTGCTCGCCGCCGCCGCCGCCGACCGAGCTGGAACTTGGCCGGCGCGATTGACCTCGTCGGGAGTGGGAACCGCGGTCTGCGCACGCAGAGAGACGGCGCACGCGATAGTGGACAAAAGCGCGAGCAGTGGCTTTCGATCGAAGAGGAGTGCTTTCAAGGCGCTGGGGTTCGGACAGGTGGGTGGGTGCCGATGGTCAGTGGCTGCGCCCAACATCCCGCGCGACGCGCGAAAACGTGACAGGGAACTGGCAGATAGAAGTGGCTGGAGGCTGTAAGCCGGCTGGCCGCGATCACTCTCGGCGCTGAGCTGCGGACAGATAAAACCTCAATTTGATTTCTTCGCCTTGGCCGCGCCGGCCGCCTGTTTTTTCTGATGGACGGGATAGCGGTCGAAGACGTCGCCCTGGCCGATGGCACGCGGGTCGCGCATTGATTTCATCCACGCGTCGAGGTCGGCGCGGAGTTTGGTTTGCGCGCTGGCAAAGCGCTCCTGGCCTGCGACGTTTTTCATTTGGAAAGGGTCGCTCGCGAGATCGTAGAGCTCTTCGGCGGGGCGGAGCCCGAAGGAGAGCTTGTGCAGGGGAGCGATTTTCGGGTCGTCGCGGTGCGCGGCGAAAAATGCTTTCGTGGGGCCGCGGTCGGCGTCGCTGACCGGCAGCGAGTCCTCGGCGGGGATGCGCTCGGGCGCGAAATTGCGGATGTAGAGAAACTGGTCGGTGCGGATGGCGCGCACGGGATAGCCGAGAAAGTTTCCCTCGGGACCGGGACGGAAAATGTCGTGACGCTCGCGTCCGGTGAAGACCCGGTCGCGCGCGGCCTCGATGCGACCGCTTTTTCCGCTCGTGAGAATCGGGAGCAGGCTGCGGCCGGTCATTTCAGCGGGCGGCTTGAGGCCGGCGGCCTCGAGAAACGTGGGTGCGAAATCGGTGTGACTCACGAAATCGTCCACGATGCGACCGCCCTTTACTCGCGCGGGCCAGCGCATCGCGAGCGGGAGCCGCGTGCCGTAGTCGTAGACGTTCATCTTGCCGCGCTGGAACGGAAACCCGTTGTCGGCGGTCACGACGACGAGGGTGTTGTCGAGCTCACCGGCGGCTTCGAGCACGGCGAGCGCGCGGCCAAGCTGGGTGTCGAGCCATTCGATCTCGAGCGCGTAATCGAGGAAGTCGGTGCGGACGACTTCGTGATCGGGGAGGAAGGGCGGGAGCTTCACGTCGGCGAGGCGTTTACCTGCGCGGAGGCCGGAGCCGGGTTCGTAGACGCGGTGGGGTTCGTTCGTGCCGATCCAAAAGGAGAAGGGCTGGCCGCGTTCGCGGGTGGCGAGGAAGAGCTCGAGGTTTTTCGCGTAGTCGGTGGCGCTCATGCCCGTGGTGGGAGGCGTGTGCTTCGCCACATTGAAAACGGGCCCGGCGGGATTGCGGGTGCGACCGCCCGCTTCGAATACCCCCGGGTCCCAGCCCTTGCCGGTGTAGCCGACTCTGTAGCCGGCGGCTTCGAGGAGGTCGGGATAGACGGGGAATTTTTTGTCGAGCGTGCTGAGCAGATTCCCGCCTTCCTCCAGTCGGCAAAACGCCTGGCCAGTGAGCACGGCGCCGCGAGACGGCGTGCACGAGGGAGAAGAGCAGAACGCGCGCGGAAAGTAGACGCCTTCGCGCGCGACACGATCGAAGTGCGGCGTCTTGATCACGGGGTCGCCGGCGATGCCGGTGTGCGCCCAGCTCCAGTCATCCCCGATGACGAAGAGGATGTTCGGCCGCGCGGCTGGGGCGGCCGGCGGCGCCGCGCCGTGAGCGAGGGGAAGCGACGCCACGGCGACCAGTGCGCCGCAAGCGAGGGTGCGCAGCAGGGAGCAGCGGGGCATGAGAGGGAAGCGAACGTTTAGACGCTATCGAAACCAGGCAGGCTCGTTGCCTTGCTCGAGGCGAACTTCTGCACGTCGAGGCCCTGTTTGCGGGCGAGGGTAACGTAGAGGTTCGGGAGCGGGGCGTTGTTCTCCTGGTCGTAGGCGAGATATTGGCCGTGCTTGAAACCGCCGCCGGCGACGAGGATGGGCATGTTCTTCGTGTCGTGGCTCGAGGCGTTGCCCATGTTCGAACCGTAGAGCACGGACGTGTGGTCGAGGAGCGTGCCACCGCCTTCCTTCGTCGCCTTGAGTTTTTGGACGAAGCCGGCGAAGAGCCGCATCTGCTCGAGCTCGATCTTGCGGAGTTGTTCGAGCTTCTCCGGGTCTTTGCCATGGTGGGAAAGGTTGTGCCAGCCTTGGTTGACGCCGGGGACGATCGGCACGCTCTGCTGGCCTTGTATCCGGAACGTGATGACGCGGGTGGAATCGTTTTCCAGCGCGAGCTGCATGAGGTCGAACATCAGCCGCGTCTGGCCGGCGAAATCGGCGGTGCCCGGGATGTCGACGGGGACCTTGGCGTTGACCGATGGCTTGGGCTTCGTGGCCCACTCCTGGGATTTGTGCAGGCGCTGCTCCACTTCGCGCACCGTGGTGAAATACTCGTCGAGGCGCTCGCCGTCGCGCTTGCCGACCTGGCGCTGGAGACGGCGGGCTTCGTCGCCCATGAGGTCCATGATGCTGCGACCTTCGCCGAGACGGCGGGTCTGCTCGGCAACTTCGTCGGGCGTGCCGTTAACGAAAAGGCGCCGGAAAACGTCGGATGGTTTGAAATCGCTGGGGAGCATCACGCCGCTGCGGGCCACGGAGAGGCTCTCCTGCGTGGGCGAGGTCGAGAGCGCGAGGTGGGAGAAGCGTGTCTCGGGCGGCATTTGCTCGATGAGCCACTGATCGAGCGAGACGGTGTTGCGGAAACTATTCGCACGCGGATGCGGAGCGGCGGTGAGGAAGCACGCTTCGCTGGAATGGCCGCCGTCGACTTCGGGGTGCGAGACGCCGGAGAAGAGGGTGAAGTCGTTGCGCAGCGCGGCGAGCGGCTCGAGGTAGGGCGTTATTTCGTAAGCGCGCCCGGTGGTTTTCGGGAAGATGTAGTCGGCTTCGATGCCTAGGGTGGTGCAGATGCAGATCAGTCGGCGGGGAGCGCCGCTGGGCGTGGGCGACGCGGCCGCCGGGCCGGAGGTGGCCGCGCGGGCATCACGCGGTAGAAGAGAGGCGAGCCACGGTAATGCCAGTGTGGCGCCAGTGGCGCGGAGAAATGTGCGGCGCGAGAGGGCGCGCTGGGCGAGAGGCGAAAGCGGAGTGGGGGCGACGGGAGCGGGACGAGTGAGTCGGGGGGCGTGCTCGTGATCGTGGTGGGCGTGCATGGGATTTGTTTTAACCGCAGATTACGCGGATGGCGCGGATGATTGGAGGTGTAAGGGGATTTATCCGCGAAATCGGCGTAGTCCGCGGTCAAGATTCTGGGGAATCGGGAAAATTATTTATTCAGGAAGATGTCGCTCTGCACGACGGCGTGGATGAGCGAGCGGAAGCCGTAATTATTTTTTGCGGCCTGCTGCGCAATGTGCTCCACGGCGTCGCGGTCGGAAAACTCGATCGCGTGACCGGTGCCGTAGATGATGAGTTTTTCCGTCAGGCCGCGGACGATGGGCTCGGGGCGGGAGAGAATATGGCGCTTGAACTCGTCGACATCGCGGAACGATTCGCCCGTGGGCAACGTATCCGCCGAATCGATGCGAGCGCCCTGGGCGAAGCGCTTTTCCTGTTTCGCCTGTTGCTTGGCCTTCTTGGCTTGGGCGTCGGCGTTCGGATCCTCGGGTGGAAGGATGCGGTAGCGATCGCGCCAGCCGCCGATCACGTCGTAGTTCTCCAAAGCGAAGCCGACCGGATCCATTTTGATGTGACACGAAGCGCAGGCGCCGAGCTCGCGATGCTTGGCGAGTTGTTCCCGAATGTTGGTGGCGCCGCGGATGTCGGGCTCAACAGCGGGGACATTCGCGGGCGGGGGCGGGATGGGAGTGCCGAGCACGCGATCCAGGAGCCAGGCGCCGCGGATGACGGGGGAGGTCGTTGTGCCGTTGGCGGTGACCTTCAGGATACTACCGTGAGTGAGCACGCCGCCCCGGTGGCTGCCCGGCGGGAGCGTGACGCGACGGTGGGTGAGGCCGGTGACGAGAGGAGCGTTTTTGGAATCGCGGAGGCCGTAGTGCTCGGCGAGGCGTTGGTTGAAAACACCCCAATCGGAGTCGATAAACGAGAGGACGCTCAGGTCATTGCGAAGGACTTCGTCGAAGAAATCGCGGGTCTCCTTGATCATCGAGACCTGAAGCCACTCGTCGAACTCAGGGTAGAGCTGTTTGTCGGGCGTGGTGGCGTCGATTTGTTTCAGCTCGAGCCATTGGTCGGTGAAATTCTTGGTGAACGTGGCGGCCTTGGGATCGCGCAGCATGCGGTCGACTTCGGCGCGGAGCTTTGCGGGCTGTGTGAGCTCGCCGGATACGGCCGCGGCGAGAAGCGCTTCGTCGGGCATCGTGCTCCAGAGAAAATAAGAGAGCCGCGAAGCGAGGGCGTGGCCGTCGAGCTTGCCCGCGGAGCTGTCGAGCATGATGAAGCGTGGCGAGACGAGGATGGATTTGAGCCCGGCGCGCACAGCTTGCTCGAAGGTGCCGCCGGCTTTCAGGCGATCGGTGGCAAACGCGAGATAGGGCGCGAGTTCGGCGTCGGAGATCGGGCGGCGGAAAGCGCGGGGCGCGAAGCGACGCAGGATCGCGTGCGCATTAGCCTCGGTAGCCTTCGTGGGATCGATGTCGCCGAGCAGCGCGGTGCGGCTACGCGGGGGCCATTGCGCGGCTTCGAGCGGGCCTTCGATCTCGATGCCGTAGACGCGGAGTCCCGGGCCTCGGTAGTCTTTTTGGCCGGCCTTGTTGCCGCGGCCCGGGAGATCGTAGGGGAGAATGCGAAAGGTGTCGCGCGGGCTTTCGAGGAAAACTTCGGCTTCCACGGTGGTTGGCTTGTCCGCGGGAATCTCATAATATCCCGTGATGCGTTTGCCGGAACCTCCGGGCAAAAAATAGCCGTCGTAGATTCGCATCGTGAGCGGCTTGCCTTCGGATTGATAGGCGCTGGCAGTGACGCGGACTTTGTAGCGGCCAGGCTCGGGTGCGCCGAATTCGCGGATGAACCACGGCTGGTTCTCACCGTTGGTGACGAAGATGACAGCGGAGTCTTCGAGCAGGAGGCCGCGCTCGAAGCGGTCGCGCGTGATGGCGAGGGATTTTTCGGGCGTAATGAAAGTGAAGGATTCGCGCTTGAAAGGTGCGGGAGCTTTCGCGCCAAGCGCGACGTCGAGGGCGCGGTCGGTCGCCTCGAGGTATTTCTCCATCTGGACGGTGGACATGGAGAGCGCTTCATCGACCGTATCGAAACCGTGGGCACGCCCGTCTTCGGGGAGGAGAGAGGCGATGCGGATCTCGGCGCTGAGTAGATCGCGGAGGGTGTTCTCGTGCTCGACGCGGTTGAGCCGGCGGCGCTGGGCGCGCCCTTCGGCTTGGTAGCGCTGGGCGGACTCGGCTTTTAACTGCGCACCGATCCAGTCGACCACGGCCGAACGATCGTGCTCAGGCGGGCGCGCTTTCTTCTTCGGCGGCATTTCACCGGTCGCGATTTTGTCGAAGACCTTTTCCCAGCGGAGAGCGTTCAGGTGGTCGTCGAATTTGGGCGTGAGGAGGTCGACGCTGAAATTGCCTTCCTTTTCATCGCCGGCGTGGCAGCTCGCGCAGTGCTGGTCGAAGAACGGCTGGATTTTCTGAGCGAGGCTAACGGCCGGAGTGGCAGCGTGTGCGAAAGATGGTAGCGCGAGAACTCCAGCGGGCAGAATGGCCGCAAAAAGGCGCAAGGAGGCGCAAAAAAAGTAACGTTCAGTTTTTGCGGTTTTTTGAGCCTTTTTGTGGCTAAACCACCTGGGGGAATGAGCGTGATGCGCGGTCATTTGGTGGCGGCTTTCATCGCGGCGATGTGGTCGGTGAACCACGTGGCCTCGTAGTGTTTGCGCATGGCAGAGGGAACGTGGCCAATACCGGGGACTTCCCCGTAGTGATGCGGGATATCCAGTTTGATGAGTTCGGCGTGGAAATCGCGCGTTGGGATCAAGTGATCGGGATCGTCGATGCCGCAGAGGAGTTTGATCGCGAGGCGGCCTTTGATTTTGGCGGCGTTTTTGTTCAGCAGCGCGAAGGCATCGTTGGCGTCCCAGTTCGCGACGTCGTCGCCGAGGTATTTCTTCGAGGAGCCACCACTGGGTGAGGTTTGGTTTTCGCGGAAGCGCTGACCGAGGCGTTTCATGCCGCCGGCGTAGGCAGCGAGGGAACAGAACATGTCCGGGTATTTGACGGCGAGTTTCGTCCCGCCGAGCGCGCCCATGGAAAACCCCTGTAGGCAACGTCCGCTGCGATCGGCGATCGTGCGGTAGGTGGCATCGATGTGCGGGATGAGCTCACGGATGACCGTCGTCTCGCCCATCACTTTGCCGTCGACGGAATCAGCGTAGAAGGAGCCGACGCCGCCATTC
>JANPIT010000983.1:0-1582 GCA_031425115.1 Opitutaceae bacterium
CATGGTGCGTGTCAAAACCGCGACGGTAGAACTCCCAGAGCGCGAGCATTCGCCCCGTGCGGCCGTTGCCGTCGGCGAACGGATGGATATCCTCGAACTGGTAGTGCAGGATCGCCGAGGTGAGCACAGGCGACCATTCGCGGCTCGGGCCGTTCCACCAGTCGAGCAGCTCGCGCATGAGGCCGGAAACCATGTCAGGCGCGGGCGGCAGGTGCTTACCGACGCGCACGGCGATCGTCCGGTAGCGGCCCGCCTCGCCTTGGTCCATGACATCCTCGGCGAGGAGGCGATGCAGCCGGAACAGATCGTCGTGCGTGACGATTTTGGTCTGGCGCGCGCGCTTTTCCACCCAGCGCAGGCCGGCGAAATAGTTCAGGATTTCCCGGCGGCTGCGCTCGGTGCGCGCGGGCAGCGGAGTGCCCGCTTCCAGCGCGCGCACCTCGGCGAGCGTGAGCGGATTGCCCTCGATCGCGGTAGAGGCGTGGGCGCCGCGCTGGCGGCTATCCTTCTGCAGTTGCGGCCGCCAGGTGACCTGGATGGTCGCGGCGTCGATCTTCGCCCGCAGCGCTGCGATCGTCTCCAGGTCGAGGAGAAGACGGGCGGAAACGTTGAATTGCGGTTGGAAGGCCACGGCGCATAAGACAAGTATAAGACAAGTGATAGGTCAAGCGCGCAAGCAGCCTTGGGCAAGCGTGAGACAAGTGATTGGGCAAGGGATATGACTTGCCCGAAGTGAACGCAAAGGCGGGCCTCTGCGGGTTGCAGCGCGCTACTTGACGAAGGCGCTGGCGAACGCGTGCACGGGCATCGCCTCCAATTTCGCGCGGTCGGCGAAGAGGGCCATGAGCGTGCCGGCTTGCGGCGCGCCGTAGTGGGCGAGGAAGGCAGCCTCGGCTTTTTGCTGGAGCACGGGGATGCCCTCGGTGCGGCGGCGGCGATGGCCGATCGGATATTCGACGGCGATTTTTTCCGTTTTCGAGCCGTCGCGGAAAAAGACCTGCACGGCGTTGGCGATCGAGCGTTTCTCCGGGTCGAGGTAGTCGCGGGAATACTGTTTGTCCTCGGTCACGACCATGATGGCGCGCAGGGCGTCGATCCGGGGATCGGTGGCGAACTTGTCCTCGTAGTGCTCGGCGGTGAGTTCGCCAAAGATCAGGCCGATGGCGGTCATGTATTGCAGGCAGTGATCGCGGTCGGCGGGGTTATGCAGCGGTCCGGTCTTGTCGATGATGCGGATGGCAGATTCGTGCGTGGTGAGCTCGATGCGGTCGATGGCGTCGAGGCGAGCGCGCACGAGCGGATGGAGTTTCATCGCGCATTCGACAGCGGTTTGGGCGTGGAACTCGGCGGGGAACGAGATCTTGAAGAGGATCTGCTCCATCACGTAGCTGCCGAGCGGACGGGCGAGCGTGAGCGGGTTGCCGCGGAAGGAGACGTCTTGAAAGCCCCACGTTTTGGCGGTGAGCGCGGAGGGGTAGCCCATCTCGCCGGTCAGCGCGATGAACGCGAGGCGGACGGCGCGGCTGGTGGCGTCGCCGGCTGCCCAGCTTTTGCGCGAGCCGGTGTTGGGCGCGTGGCGGTA
>JANPIT010000984.1:0-6395 GCA_031425115.1 Opitutaceae bacterium
GGCCAGCGACTCCCACGTGTGCAGCTGGTCGATCGTAGGCCTCAGCTCACCCGTGATATCGCTCCGCAGCATGCCCGCAAAGATGCGAACCTCGAGACCCGTCGGCACCGCGGCGCGAATCGCAGCGATAATTTCAGGGCCCGGGACACCGATGAATTGCGTGACCGGAAGATGGAAACTCGTTTCGACGTAGCGGACGTTTTGCGCGACGTGCTTCGTAAAGATTACTTTCGCCGCATCGTAATAGCGCTCGGCCGTCGTGAACCAGGGCAACGCGTGATCCAGCAGAATGCGTTCGAAGTCGGGAAACGTCTCGTAGCGATAGGCCCGCGCGCGAAACCGCGGGTCGGGCGGCCATTGGCCGGGGTCCCACGAAGTCAACAGTTCATACGGCAACGCGCCCTCGATATGGAGGTGCGTCTCCGTTTTCGGCAGAGCCTGAATGAAATCACGCATGGGGAAACGAAACCGCTGATGAACGCTAATCGTCGCTGATGGTTCGTCCATTAGCGCACTTTAGCGTGAATTAGCGGTTTCCTCCGTTTCCGAGCAGATACTCCGGATTCAATTTGTGCAGCGCCTTCGGTAGGAAGATGCCGTCCTTGCGGATGAGTTTGCCGTCAAACCAGACTTCGCCGCCGCCGTATTCGGGCCTTTGGATACACACCATGTCCCAATGCACCTGCGACTTGTTGCCGTTGCCCACGCCCTCATAGGCCTGGCCCGGCGTGAAGTGAAACGAGCCCGCGATCTTCTCGTCGAAGAGGATGTCACGCATCGGCTCGAGGATGTGCGGGTTGAAGCCAAGGGCGAATTCTCCGATGTAGCGTGCGCCGGGATCGCTATCGAGAATCTCGTTGAGCCGGGCCGTATTACTCGACGTGGCCTCGACGATCCGCCCCTTTTTGAACGCCAGCCGAATATTGTCGAATGACGCACCGAGATAGACCGTCGGCGCGTTGTATTGAATGTAGCCTTCCACGCTGTCCTTCACCGGGCAGGAAAACACCTCGCCGTCCGGAATATTGCGCAGCCCGCCGCACGGCTGCGCGCCAATGCCCTTGATCGAGAAACGCAGGTCGGTGCCCGGCCCCTTGAGGTGCACTCGATCAGTCTTCTTCATCAAATCCGCCAGGGCCTTCATGCCCGGCGTCATCCGCGCGTAGTCCAGCGTGCAGACCTTGAAGTAAAAATCTTCGAACGCCTCGGTGCTCATCCCGGCTTGCTGGGCCATGGCCGAGCTCGGCCAGCGCAGCACGACCCATTTGGTTTTGCCCACGCGATGATCCAAAACCGGCTTCATGAGGCGCGACACCAACTGCACTTTTTCCGAGGGCACATCGGACGCCTCGAAAATGTTCTCGGACCCGCGCATCGCGATATAGGCGTCCATCTTTTGCATCCGCGCCAATTCCACCTCAGCGTGCGGGGCATACTGCTCTGCTTCGGCGCCCAGCGAGAGTTCTCGCGTGATCCGCGCGCGATGAATCTGCACGTAGGGATAGGCGCCGCGCTCGCGCACCGCGCGGACCAGCGCGATCACCATCGCATCCGGAATGTCGAAGGCGTCGATCAACACGCGCTCGCCCTTCTTCAAGGCAGTCGAGAAGCCCGCCAGGCCTCCAGCGAGCTGCATAAAACGAGGATCGATGATCATGTGGGCCGGAACTAACGCCCCGCCTTCGCGGTGTCGCAAGGGGAAAGGTGGGGCTCCGCTCTCCGAGCGGGCCTGAGTCCCGATGTGGCATCGCATTGCCGATTGGCTCAGGCTGGAACTCAGGCCGGCTCGGAGAGCCAGCCCCACCTCAAGCCCGCGCTCGCTCGGGAAAACAGATCCGGCCCACCGCTTCGTCGAAGTCCGCCGCGCCGCGCAGAATCTCGATCTCCAACCGGAGATAATACAACGGCAGCGGACACGGCAGGCTCTCGGCAATGCGCACCGCATCTTTTTCAGTCGTCACAAGACACACCGCGCGCTCGGCCTGCGCCATCGTAAAAAGCGCCGCCAGGTCCTCTCCCTCGAAACGATAGTGATCAAGAAACCGCTCGCGGCCCACCAGCAGCGCTCCGAGGTCGCGGAGGAATTTCTCGAAGCTCTCCGGCGTCGCGATGCCGCTGAACGCGAACACGCGCCGGCCCTTGAGGAAGGTCAAGGGTTCGCGCGCCCCAGGCGCATCCGGAGCCACGCCGAATTTTTGCAGATACTGCGGCCGGTGCGCACACTCGATGATGTCGACGCCGGGGTTGTGCTGCGTGATCAACGCCTCGAGCTCCGGGTCGCGTTGGCCGTTCGACTTCGTGAGAAAAACGTAGCTCGCCCGCTTCAGGTGCTTGATGGGCTCGCGCAAGATGCCGCGCGGGAGCAGATGCCCGTTGCCAAAGGGATTCGTCTTGTCGACGAGCAGCAAATTGAGTCGCCCCTTGAGCGGTAGATACTGAAATCCGTCGTCGAGCACGAGCGTGTCACAGCCGAATTTCTTGATGGCATACTCCCCGGCCTTCACGCGGTTTTTGTCCACGAGGACGATCACTCCCGGCAGATTACGCGCGAGCATGTAGGGCTCGTCGCCGGCCTCGAAGCTATCGAGCAGCACACGCGTCCCATCACTAACGATACGCGGCGGCGGCTGGGCCGCGTGCGTGAGCGACCACCACCATTTTTGCCAGAGCGGGACGGATTTGCTTTTGTAGCCGCGACTCAGAATCGCGACCTTCCGACCGCGATCGCGCAGCGCCTTGGCAAATTTCTCCACCACTGGCGTCTTGCCCGTGCCCCCGACCGTCAGGTTGCCGACGACCACCACCAAGCACCCGAGCGGCTCATCGTGTAAAATCCGATGCCGGTAGAGCCAGAGCCGCGCTTGCGCGATGCCGCTGAAAAGCCATGAGAGCGACTGGAGAAACGCGCCGTAAACCGCCACACCCGCGCCTGCGCGCCGCCCGTAGATGACGTCGATCGTGTAGAGCTCGAGAGCATTGAATTGTTTCTTCAGCCAGGGCTGCGACATGGAGTGAATGGGAATGAAGGTTGACGCATCTCAGTGCGTAAACAGTTTTTCGACCGCCTACGGGCACTCACCATGAGCTACAAACTCTTCATTCCCGGTCCCATTGCTGTTTCGGAGAAAACGCTCCGCGCCATGTCGCAGCCCATGATCGGGCACCGCAGCACGGATTTCGTCGCGCTCTACAATTCCATCCAGCCCGACCTGCAGGCGCTCGCCTACACCAAGGACCCAATCTATCTCTCCACGAGCAGCGCGTGGGGCGTGATGGAGGGCTCGCTCCGCAACGTCGTCAAAAAGAAGGTGCTCAATTGCATGAATGGCGCGTTCTCCGACAAGTGGAACGACGTCGCGCTCCGCTGCGGCAAGCAGGCCACTGCGCTGAAATTCGAGTGGGGTCAGCCCGTCGATCCCGAGGCCGTGCGCAAGGAACTCGCCACCGGCGCCTACGACGCGCTCACGCTCATCCACAACGAGACCTCCTGCGGCTGCATGAGTGATCTCGCCGCGATCATGAAGGTCGTGCGTGAATTCCCCGACGTCATCGCCATCGTCGACACCGTCAGCTCGCTCAGCGCGCTGCCGATCAAGAAAGACGAACTCGGCATCGACGTCCTCGTGAGCGGCTCACAAAAAGCCCTCGCGCTACCGCCTGGTCTCTCCTTCCTCTCGGTCTCCAAGAAAGCGCTCGACCGCGCCGCGACGATGCCGGACCGCGGCTACTATTTCGACTACGTCGAATTCCAGAAAAACCACGAGGCCGGCATGACGCCCAGCACCCCGGTGATCTCGCTGATCTACGCGCTGCGCTCTAAGCTCGACGACATCAAGGCCGAGGGCTTGGAAAATCGTTACGCCCGCCATGCGCGACTGAACCAGACGGTGCGCAATCACGTCTTCGCGCACGGTTTCAAACTGTTCCCGAAGGAAGGCTTTGGCTCGGTGACGCTGAACTGCTTTGCGAACACCCTGAACATCGATCTCGCCGCGCTGAACAAGATTCTCAAATCGAAGCACAAGCTCGTGATAGATGGCGGCTACGGGAAACTGAAGGGGAAAACCTTCCGCATCTCCAACATGGGCGACGAGACCGATGAGACGATCGCCGCGATGCTCAAGTCCTTCGACGCGGCGCTCGCTGAGACGCCGAAAGCAGCCGCGGCTTGAGGCAAGCCCAACTCTGACAAGCAGCCGAACGCGAGCCTTCACCGGCTCGCGTTTTTCTTTCGAGCGATCTGCCACGCGCGGGTCGTTTTGTGCCTCGCGCGCAAAAACAATTTCTTGCACTTCGTCCGCCGGCGGGTAACGGCTCGCGTGAATGAAGTCACTTGTCATCGCCGAGAAGCCGTCGGTCGCGGCCGACCTCGCGCGCGCTCTCGGCAAAGTTCCCAAGAAGGGCGACCACTACGAGAACGACGAATATGTGATCTCGTATGCGCTCGGCCATCTCGTGGAGCTCGAGATGCCCGAAGACATCGACAAGAAGAAATACGGCTTCTGGCGGCTTGAGACGCTGCCGATCATTCCGGAAAAATTCGGCCTCAAGCCGATCGAGGCTTCGAAAGAGCGTTTTGCGGCGCTCAAAAAACTCCTCGCCCGTAAAGACCTCGACCAGGTGATCAACGCCTGTGACGCCGGGCGCGAGGGCGAGCTCATCTTCGCCTATCTCTATCAACTGACAAAATCGAAGCTCCCCGTGAAGCGCGCGTGGATGCAGACGATGACCACGGGCGGCATTCTCGAAGCGTTCAAGAACCTGCGCGACGGGGAGAAAATGCACGGGCTCGAGGACGCCGCGCGCTGCCGCAGCGAGAGCGACTGGTTGATTGGCATCAACGGCACCCGCGCGTTGACCAAGCGGATGTTCGGCTCCCGCGCGGGCAACGTCGCCTCCGTCGGCCGTGTGCAGACCCCGACGCTGGCGATCGTTTACGCCCGCGAGCTGGAGATTCGGAATTTCAAACCGCGTGATTACTGGCGCGTCACCGCCACGTTCGAAGTCTCCAAAGGCAACTACGAGGGCGTGTATCAGCGGCCCAACTTCAAGAAGGCCGAGAACGACGAGCATGACCGCATCGATCGCGTCTGGGACAAAGCGATGGCCGAGGCCGTCCTAGCGGCCTGCCAGGGCGCCCCGCTCGCCAAGGTCACGGAGGAGAAGAAAGCCAGCACGCAGGCTTCGCCGCGGCTCTACGATCTGACCACCTTGCAACGCGAGGCGAACAATCGCTTCGGCCTGCCCGCGCGTCGCACGCTACAGATCGCGCAGGCGCTCTATGAGCGCCACAAGATGATCACCTATCCCCGCACCGACTCCCGCGCGCTGCCGGAGGATTACATTCCCACGGTGCGCGAGACGTTGCAGAATCTTGGCGGCAATCTCTCTTCCCACGCGCAGAAGGTGCTGGAGGCAGGCTGGGTGCGCCCGAACAAGCGCATCTTTAACAACGAGCAAATCTCGGATCATTTCGCCATCATTCCTACCGCGCACGAGGCCAAGAACCTCGATGAGATGGAAGCGAAGTTGTTCGACATGATCGCGCGGCGCTTTGTCGCGGCGTTCTATCCCGCGGCGGAATTCGATATCACGACCCGCATCAGCACGGTCGCACCGAGTCACGATTTCAAAACCGAGGGCAAAGTCCTCACCTTCCCCGGTTGGCTCGCCGTTTACGGCAAGACGACGGTTGACGAAGAGTCGACCGAATCGAAGGCGCTGCCGGCCTTGAGTTCGGCTGATGGTTCGCCGCCTCAGGCGAAAACGGTCGACCCAAAGCTCCACGCGGAGTCGACCCGTCCGCCGCCGCGCTACACGGAAGCCACCTTGCTCTCCGCGATGGAAGGCGCCGGCAAACTCGTCGACGACGAGGAACTCGCACTGGCCATGAAAGAGCGTGGCCTCGGCACGCCCGCCACGCGCGCGGACACGATCGATGGCCTCATCAATCAGAAGTATATCGATCGCCCGCAGCGCGAGCTGATCCCCACCGCAAAGGCCGAGCAGCTGATTCAGTTTCTCGGCGCGGTGAAAGCCGAGGAGCTCACGAAGCCCGACCTCACCGGCGAGTGGGAATTCAAGCTCCGCCAGATGGAGCACAACAAATTTTCGCGCGAGAAGTTCATGGCGGAGATCGCCGCGACCACGAAGGGCATCATCGAACGCGTGAAAGGCTTCGAGGAAGACGACTCGATTGCGCGCGAGACGACCATCCTCTCGCCTACCGACGGCAAGCCGTTGCGCGAGACGCTGCGCGGCTACAAATCTCACGACGGCGAGTTCATGATCTACAAGGTCATCGGCGGCCGGCGGATGGAGGAAGCCGAAGTGCAGGAGCTCGTTGAGAAGGGCCAGATCGGGCCGCTCGACGGCTTCATCTCAGCGAAGACCCG
>JANPIT010000985.1:0-1723 GCA_031425115.1 Opitutaceae bacterium
TCACCACCATTCAGGACCCGCTCGGCTGGCACGAGTGCGCGGACGGGACGTTTTTCTACGGGCTGCACATTCTTAGCGGGCGGATCAAGGACGTGCCCGGCTGGCCGATGAAAACTGCGCTGCGTGAGATCGCCGAAATCCATACCGGCGACTTCCGACTCACGCCTTCGCAGAACCTGACCATCTCCGGTGTCAGCGCCGAGCTGAAGCCGCGCATCGAAACCATCCTCGCGAAGCACGGACTCACCGGCGAAAACAACCGCTCTCGCCTGCGGCTCAACGCGCTCTCCTGCGTGGCGCTGCCGACCTGCGGCCTCGCCCTCGCCGAGAGCGAACGCATCCTGCCCGACTTGCTCGCGAAGTTTGAGACCGTCCTCGACGAAGCCGGACTGCACGACGATGCGATCAGCCTGCGCGTCACCGGCTGCCCGAATGGCTGCGCCCGCCCGTATCTCGCGGAGATCGCGCTGGTCGGCCGTGCGCCGGGCAAATACGCGCTCTACCTCGGCGGCCGTTACAACGGCACGCGCCTCAACCGCCTCGCCTCTCCGAGCGTCACGCTCGACGGCGCGGTGGCGCTCCTCACGCCGATCATCAAACGCTACGCACTGGAACGCGCCGACGGTGAAGGCTTCGGCGATTTCTGCCACCGCGCGGTGCTGCCGGAGGACGCGACGTTTCATAGCGTCGGCAGCGGATTGGGCGGCTAACTTGAAAAGGTTGAGGTGTTTAATTCGCGACCAGTACGAGATCTCGCACTTTGCCCGAACTAACGGTCGTCCGGGCGAATTATCGTCCTTCGCGAACGTTTTCTTCGCCCGTCACAAGCCACTGGCGGGTAGTTGGTTACCGCCTAATGGAGGCCCTGGCACGCAACGTGTGAATAGAGGCGAGTATTGCCGTTCTGGAACCCAACTCCTTTCCGCTAAAACCACTAAACACCAAGCCCACATGTCACAGAAACTCGCAGGAAAAATCGCACTCGTCACCGGCGGCAGTAGCGGACTCGGGCTCGCCACCGCTCAGCGCTTCGTCGCGGAAGGCGCTCACGTCTTCATCACCGGGCGGCGTCAGCCAGAGCTGGATGCGGCGTCGCAGCAGATCGGCAGCAACGTCACTGCCATCCGCAGCGATGTTTCCAGTCTCGCCGATCTCGACCGCCTGTTCGCGACGATCAAAGAGCAGAAAGGGCGGCTTGACGTTCTCTTCGCCAACGCTGGAGGCGGTGCTTTCGTTCCGCTCGAACAAGTTACTGAGGAGCACTTCGACAAATATTTCGGCATCAACGTCAAGGGCACGCTCTTTACGGTGCAGAAGGCGCTGCCGCTGATGACGGCCGGCGGAGCCATTGTGATCAATGGCTCGATGGTCTCGATCAAAGGTTTCCCGGCGTTCGGAGTCTATGCGGCGACGAAGGCCGCGCTGCGTTCGTTTGCCCGGACTTGGACGCAGGATCTCAAAGGCCGCAACATTCGCGTCAACGTCGTCAGCCCCGGCACCATCGTGACGCCGGCCTACAAGTCCGAACTCGGCCTGACCGACGCGCAGATCGAAGACTTCTCGGCGCAGGCCGCGGCGAACACCCCACTCGGTCGCACCGGGACCCCCGATGAAATCGCCAAGGCGGTCGTCTTCCTCGCCTCGGACGACGCCAGCTACATCAATGGCGTCGAACTCTTCGTCGATGGCGGCGCAGCGCAAATCTGACGGGCGGCCACCCGTG
>JANPIT010000986.1:0-4639 GCA_031425115.1 Opitutaceae bacterium
AAACGCTCCGTGTCGCCCGCTTGATAGACGCGCACGCCACCCACATTCACCACATAGCCGACGTAGTTCAGCGCGCGCGGGTGATTGTTTTTGACGACGTTATACATCGGCACCGTTTCGATTTCGATCCCGCTCAAAATCAGCTTCTGCCCCGGAATCACCGCGTGAATCGTCGTGCCCGCAAAATTCGTCATCAACGCCGGCACACCCGGCGGCGACGATACGAGCACGGTGCTCGCTTTGCGCACGCGATTGATGACGGCCACCGACTGATGGTCACCGTGATTGTGCGTGAGCAAAATAATGTCTGCATCGGCCGGCGACGTGGTGAAGCCGGTCGGGTCGATGTAGATGATGGGACCGCCGGTGACCTCGATCTTTACGGTGGCCTGGCCCGCGGGCGCATAGGCATGGACTCGGCCAACCACACGCGCCGAAACCGACGCGACGACTGACAATGCCACGAGCACACCGGCGCAGCACAACAAACGAGGAAACGTTTTCATGGGGACGGAGATAGCATGATGACAAACTCGCGCGAAGTCTACGCCGCCGGCACGAAAAACGGGCGGCTTGTGCGCTTATTTGATTTCGAAACTCACGCTCACACTTCGCCTCTCCAACCGCGACTGCCCACCGGCCGTCAGATCCACATCGAACGTTTTCCCGATATTATTACCCGCGAGGTCTTCGATCGTCGTCACCACCTGCAGCGCATACGCGCCACGCGCCCAAGGCCGCTTCGGCGTGAAAACCCATGAGCGCTCCTGCCCGCCCACCTCATTCTCGCCATCGATGAACTCGCCACCTCGGCTCGCGGCGGCGTGGACACTGATCAAGCGCCCGGCGAGTGCGTGATCCATCGGCTCATCGAACTCCAACACCAGCGAACCCGTGGTATCCACTTTCGGCGGACGAATCTTCCAGCGAGCGGGATCCGGCGAGGTGCGATCGGCCGGGCCGACGTTAAACTGCGCGCTCGAAGCCTTGAGCGGCCGCCCCGCCGCGTCGCGCCAGCCCGCACTCACCTCGAGGAAATAGGTTTTTCCGGCTTCGAAAACAGGACCGATGTCCTCGAGCGGTTTCACGCCGCGTTTGATCCGACCCGGATCGATCAACAACGTGAGACGCGTCATCGCAGGATCCCACAGCTCTTCCTCCAATTCCAAGAATGGCAGATCGACGAGCGCACCGCCCGCTGCGCGAATCTGCACGTGCCGATAGGCGCTCCCCCGCGCCATCGGGGCCGAGAAGTGCAGGTAGAACTTCAATTGGTTCTCGGGAATGTGAGTCCCGCTCGGATAAACCTGCGTGACGACCGTCGTCGATTCCGTGTCGTCGACCGGCAACGTGAAATGCGAAATCACTGGCGCCGCGCCGGGCAGCCTGAGCTCCGCGCGATAACGCACGCCGCGGGTCAGCGGAAAGCGCGGCTCAAAGTTCAGCGCCTTCCCGGCAACCTGCCATGCCCCGAGCATCGGCGGAACGTCCGTCGAGCCGGCCTGCTCCGCGAAAACGCCAAAAACGCCGGCGCGCGAGTGATCGGTTTTCAGGCGTTCGAACGCCCGCAGCTCGCCGTCCGACACCGCGGGCGCGACAACCTTCAACGAGTTCGTAGACGTTACCACCCAACGAATCTCCGGCGCGGACGCGGCCCAGCTGTTCGACGGCAGCCCAGCGCCGAGTGAAACGATCACCCGCGCGGCGCCGAGGGCCAGCCACCGAAAGCGGCGCGCACGCGTCGCCGGCATCCTAGCCTCGCGACCCATCGCCGTGCCGACCTTTAAAAAAATCCGCCCGTGCGCCCGGCACTCACGCGCCAGGCGGCACAGGCGAAGGCCAACGATCACGGGAGCGCGATCGTCTCGAGATTGAGCGCGCTACCCGTGCCGGTGCGCACGACCACCGCATAACGGTTGTCGAGTTGGTCGAGCTGAGCCACGCCGGCCCAGTCGATCTTCTCGAACTTCAAGCCCTGCGTGTCGGCGACCTTCGTCGTGATCGACTCCGCGTTCGGGGTGATTTGATCGGCGGCGATCTTCATTACACCGCGCGCGCTGTTTGCCATCAGGAGGTAATCTTTGCCGTCTTTCTGATAAACGATGATGTCCAAGGGACGGTTCCGATTGCCGAATTCAGCGAGCGTCTTGCCTTTGATTTTGGCACCCGGCTTCAGGTCATTCAGCGCGAACTGCACGAGCGGGGTGCAGGTGTAGGCGGCGAGCAGGTGCTGCTCCTTGCCAATCTTGTAGGGGACAAACGTCCGCACCGGCGAACGCGTTTCGAACGCTCCGTGCGCACCGTGGTAAATCTCAACCGACGTCCCACGCACCGCGTCCTTGAAGGGATATGGGATCGCGCGCAACGACGAGGCAAACTCCTCGTTCGAGAGGCCCGCGACCAGCACCTTGCCGTCGACGTAGGCGATGTCGGTGATGGCTTCATTGCGGCGATTCCCGCCTTTCTTGCCCGCCTCGGGCGCCACGTCCGCGGCCGGATCCGGCAGCTCGGCACGGGAGAACTTCACCTTGTCGAGCGACACCAGCTCAGGTTGGCCATCGGCCTTCACGCGCACCAGGAGCGGCACGGCATCCGGGCCCTTGCCGCGCGACACCGCGAGATAGGCCTGACGCGAAATGGGATTCACCGCGAGATCCTCGATGGTGATCTGGTCGATGCTCGTGCCCGTGAGCGCGGCAATCTTTTCGTTGATCGCCTCCGCCTTGATCATCGTGGCCGAGCCGGCCTTCGTGTCGCCCGTGGCGATTGCCGTGATGGCCGCAGCCTTGGTGTCGGCAATGAAGAGGATGCCATCCGGACCGAAGGCCAGTTGGTTCATCGCTTTGAAGGCAGGTTTGCCTTCGTTCATGGCGGAAACGCCCGTGGCCAAAAAGCCGAGCGTGAGAGCACTGACTGCAACCGCAGACGTGAGCTTATTCATAGTGTTCAGGGGGATAAAAGGAACGCGTCCCGTAAGACGCGCCGGGGAAAACAAGGATGCGCGCGCGACACTTGGTTGGCGCCGAAAGGAGTCAATGGCCAGCGGGCGCGGCGGGTGAGCGGAGAAATTGAGATGGGCCCCTCCATCCCCTGACCTGCCCTCGCGGTTGGAATTTCAGCCGATTTCAGGTTTAAGTTCCGGCGTCATGATTCTGCACCGCCTTCGCCGTCTAAACATTTCCTCCGCCCTTCTCCTCATTTCCCTCCTCTCGACGGCGGTCGTCCGAGCCGTCCCCACCAGTAGCGCCACCCTCACCGCCGCGAGCACGCCCGCCCTGCGCATCAACGAAATCCTGGCCTCCAACACGCGCATCGCCAACGGCACCACGTTCCCCGACCTCATCGAGCTGCACAATTCAGGGACCGCCGCCGTCGACCTCTCGGGCAAGAGCCTGAGCGACGATCCGCTGCTGCCGCGAAAATACACGTTTCCCGCCGGCACCACGCTCCCGGCCGGCGGCTACCTCATTATCTATGCCGACTCCGCGACCACCGCCCCCGGCCTGCACACCGGTTTTTCCCTCGATGCGGAGGGCGACCAAGTCCGGCTCACCGACACGATAGCCGCGGGCAGCACACTGCTCGACTCCATCGCCTTCGGTTTTCAGGTGCCCGACTTTTCCATCTCGCGCACGGGCGCGGGCGCCAACGTCTGGGCGCTCACCTCCCCGACCGCCGGCACGGCGAACAGCGCGGCACTTATCGTCGCCGGTCCGCAACAGCTGAAGATCAACGAGTGGGCGGGCAAAATCATCTTCCGTCTCGACCACGATCTCATCGAGCTCTTCAACCCCGGCACCGCACCCATGGCTATCGGCGGCGTCCGCCTCACAGACAATGTCGCTCAACCCAGCCGGTTCACCTTCGCCCCGCTCAGCTTTGTCGGCCCGAACGGTTTCCTGCCCCTCTACGGCGCAGATTTCGTCTTCGGGCTCGATGGCGATCGCGAGGTCGTGACGCTCTTCGGCGAAAACAACGAGCAGATCGATCAAGTCACGCTTCTCGCCCAGGCCGATGATCGCTCCAGCGGCCGCATCCCCGACGGCTCCGCCAGCATCGCCGGATTCGCCGTCCCATCGCCTGGTCTTTCCAACAACTTGCCGCTCCCGTCCGCCTACGCTGCGCTCCTCAACGATCTCCGCATCACCGAGGTCATGTATCAGCCGCAGGCCATCAGCGGCTCGAGCGACTTTGAATTTGTCGAGCTGCAGAACATCGGAGCGAGCACGCTGGATCTCAGCGGCGTGCGCTTCACCAACGGCCTCGACTACACCTTTCCCGCGGGCACCACGCTCGCCGCCGGCGCGTTTATCGTCGTGGTCAACGACCGCAGCTCCTTCCTCTCTCGCTATCCCGGCCTCACTCCGCTGATGGCGCCGGGCGGCTACAACGGCTCTCTCGACAACTCCGGCGAAACCCTCGCGCTCACCCTCCCGGATCCGTGGAAAGTCCACATCCTCCGTTTTCGTTTTGAGCCAAGCTGGTATTCCTCCACCGCCGGGATGGGCCACTCGCTCGTCATCGCCTCGCCCGCCGCCGCCACGCCGCAATCCTGGCGGGACCGTGCGACGTGGCGCGCCTCCGCGGCCGTGAACGGCAGTCCTGGCGTCGCCGATCCCGGCACGCCCACCGGCGGTGG
>JANPIT010000987.1:0-12210 GCA_031425115.1 Opitutaceae bacterium
CGCAGAGTCCGCTGATGCAAGCGGTGTTTCGGGATGCGGCGGTGATCGCGCCATCCGAGACGCGCGTGCTCATCACGGGCGAGAGCGGCGTGGGCAAGGAGATCATCGCCGACATCGTGCATGCGTGGAGTCGGCGCGCGAGCGGACCGCTCGTCAAAGTGAACTGCGCCGCGATTCCCGAAAACTTGCTGGAGAGCGAGCTCTTCGGGCACGAGAAAGGATCGTTTACCGGCGCGGTGCAGCGGCGGATCGGTCGGTTCGAGGAGGCGAATGGCGGCACCATTTTCCTCGATGAAATCGGCGAACTGCCGTCGCCGCTGCAGGCGAAGCTCCTGCGCATTATCAATGACGGGACATTCCGCCGAATCGGTTCGGCGCACGATTTGAAGACCGATGCGCGCGTGCTGGCGGCGACGAATCGTGATCTCGAGGCGCAGATCGTGGCGGGGAAATTTCGCGAGGATCTTTTCTATCGACTCAACGTGATGGAAATTCACATCCCGCCGCTGCGCGAGCGACCGGAGGACATTCTGCCGTTGGCGACGCATTTCATCGGGCAGTTCTCGCGGCAGAAGCCACGTTTCTCCGGCACGGTTTCGGCTGGTCTCATGCGCTATCGCTGGCCGGGAAATGTGCGCGAGTTGCGCAACGCCATGGAGCGGGCGGCGCTGCTGTCGCGCGGAGAGATCGTGCTGCCGGACCATCTGCCCGCGCGTATCCTGGCGGCCACGACGGAGGCCGTGGCGCCAGCGGGCGAGGGTGACGTGCAGCGGCTCGAGCAGATCGAGCGCGAAGCGATCCTAAAAGCGCTGCGCAAAAATAATTACAACCGGACCGAGACGGCGAAGGAACTGGCGATCAGTCGGCGCGCGCTGACCTACAAGTTGCAACGCATGCGGGCGGAAGGCGTGCCGATCGACTTGGCCTCGGGCGACGGCGTTTAACGGCGCGGTTTTGAAGTTGGGGTGTTCGGCGATGGCGAAGCCTACCGCGCCTAATACCAACGGCTGCTGATTTTTTGACTGCGGTGCGGCTGGAAAGGTAGGGCCGCGACCTCTGGGCGCGCCTCACGTTGCGTGCCCGACTAACCAGTCGCGCCCGGAGGTCGCGACGCTACCCCGGCCGCGCACGGAGTGCACGGCCCACCTCGACTGACGGCACCGGTACGGCTAAGCGACGTCGGCGGTGACCGCCGAACCTTCCGCGGCAGTTTGCACTTCGGCGGCGGTGGGTTCCTCGGCGAGGATAAGGAAAGCCTGATCGTCCTGCAGGGCCTGGTTGCCACGAAAGCGATAAAGCTCCACGGCGAGTTCGTCGCGAAGCTGCTCTGCGCTGGCAGGCAACGCGGCGCGATCACGCAGCCAGCTGGCCAGACGTTCCTGGCCGAACATTTCGCCGGCCGGATTCACCGCCTCGGTGAGGCCGTCGGTATAAAGGAGCAGTCCACCGGAATCGCCAAAGCTCGAGGTCTGCTCGCGATAAACAGCGTTGGGCAGAATGCCGAGCGGCGTGCCGGTAACGCCGAGCGATTTAACGGTCTCGCCGGAAAGCATGAGGATGGGACAGTGGCCCGCGCTGGCGGCGACGAGTTGGCGTCGATCCAAGTCGATGAAGACGAGTTGTGCCGTAATGAACATGCCCACACTCGAGAGCTCCGCGTAGAGCAGTTCGTTGAGGCGTTTGAGCAACTTGGCCGGATGATGACTGCGAACGGCCATCGCCCGCAGGAGGCTGCGCGTGATCGTGGCGAAGATCGCGGCTGGCACGCCCTTGCCCATGACATCGGCGACGACGAGCAGCAGAGAATTATCGCCGAGCGGAAAGGCGTCGTAGAAATCACCGCCGACCTGGCGCGCGCTTTCCCAATTGCCGGCGAGCCGGAAGCCACCGATCTGGGGCAGTGTGCGCGGGAGCAAGGCGCGTTGAATACGATGCGCGATCTCGAGCTCGTGCGCGACGAGCCGCGCGTGCACCTGATCCTCGCGGTGGCGAACGTTCATCAGCTGGACCGCCATGAATTCGCCGAAGGCGCGGATCATCTCGGCCTGCAGCGCGGTGAACGGCTCGTTGTTTTCCGTGCGGCCAATGGCGAGGGTGCCAAGCAAGGTGCTGCCGAAAAGCAGCGGCTGCACGATGCCCGTGGCCAAGGGGCCGGCGGCGGAGAGGGGATCGCTGGCGCTGGTGGTGCGTTTCGCGTCGAATTCTTGTTCGCGGCGCGTGCGGGCCGCGGAGAGCTCGGCGGGAACTTCGGCCTGGCCTGCCGGTGCCAGCGCGAGGGCCGGGCCGCGCATTTCAGGGCTGGAAGCGGTCAATAGAGTGAGTTGCGGGTCACCCGTGGGTAGCACCCGGAGCACGAACCAATCGGCACCGATAAGGTGAACGAGATCGGTGAAGAGGCGATTGCCGAAGCCCTCGAGGTCGCTCGCACGGCCGAGCTCGGCGCAGCAGCGAAAAATCGCCGAAAGACTTTCCGAACGGAAACAGAGTTCACGCGCCATGCCGCTGATCGTCTGCTGGCAACTTTCCAGCTGGCGGCGGGCATCCTCGAGCGTCGCCGAGGCCGCATCGGCATCGGGGCGGTGCTGCTGATGGGTGCGCGACTTGCGCATCACGAGGGTGTTATCCTGGCGGCAGCGGTAGTAGCGCACCTCGTCCATCATCGATTGAATGATGAAGATGCCGCGACCGTTCTCGCGCGCGGGACTGAGCATCTCGGGTTTGTCGGAAAGTTCGAATCCTAGGGTGCGATCCGTCACGCGCAATTCGACTCCAGCCGAATTTACGATCGCCTCCGCGATTACGGGGAAGGCGGCGCCGGCCGGGGAGACGTATTGCACCGCGTTGTTGCAAGCCTCGGCGAGGCACAACTCGCAGGCGAACTGTTCCGACTCGTCCAATCCCTGTTCAGCAAGGAAGGCACGCAGAATGCGCGTGGCGACGCGCGACTCTTCGAGGTTGCACCGGAACGCGATGCGATTGGACGCACCCCGCTCTGCTGGAATGGAGTCCGCCACGGTCAGCGACGCGAGATTTCGAACAACTGATGAAGCTGCGTCAGCTCGAACAACTGCTGAATCGAGGGGCGCGGATTAAGCAGACGAAGCGTGACGCCGTCGTGGCCGTTGTTGGCCGCCTTGTAGACCGCGAAGAGGGCGCCGAGGCCCGAGCTGTCGACGAAGCGGGTTTGAGAAAGGTCGATCTCGATCGACTCGGGTTCGCTGGGCATGGCCGCCCGGACTTCATCGCGAAAAGCCGACGCATTGATCGCGTTGAGCTCCGCAATCTCGCTCACGCGCAGGTGGTTTCCTTCGTGTTCAATTTTCATAGGTCTTAGATCTATCCAACCTTACTAGAGTGTGGAAATTCAGGCCCCCTGTTTCGGGGCGAGTTGTTGCAGGGGAACAGTCGCATCCTTGCGCCGCGGCCAACCAATCGGCCAGGCGAGCGCAGCGCGAAAAATCGCACGAGAGAGCACGAACCAGTTTAGCCGCGCGCTGGCGTTGACTGCGTAGAAGCTGGCATGCGCGGTGGTCTCGTCGTTCAAGCCATCGGTGCAACCGTTGGCGTCGGCGAGCGAGACGAGGCCGACTGGGGCGGTGAGCCACAGGCGCTCGAAGTCGTTGCCCAAGGCCAGGGCCTGCGTGGGGCGCAGCGGGCGATTGCCGACCCAGGCGAGGTCACCGCGGAGGACGCTCCAGAACTGCGGCCAGCGTTTCAGCCAGTTGCTGCCGCCGCTCAACTCGTAGTAGGCGAAGGTTTGCAGGGAGGAAACGCGCACATTGCGCTGAGGCCGGACGCCGAGGCGGAGCACAAGCACGTTTTCGCCCCGCAGCACCGAGAGGAGCATCATGGCGAGGGCGAGCGGAGCGGTGAGGATCAGGGCGCAGGCGGCGAGCAGGCGACCGATCACGCCGGAGCTGGCGCTGGCAAAGCGCCGGTCACCGAGTGAGCAAAGGAAAAACGCATCCGGAACGTGGAGACAGGAATCGGTCATCCAGTTTACCAGGATGCTGCCTTGGGCCAGGGAATTTTGGACGGAGATGAGCTGGCCGACAAACGTCTCCGGGCCGATAATGCTGTGAGCGACCCGCGCGCCTTCCTCGATGATGACGCGGTCCTCGATAATGGCATCGGGCCCGATGTTGGCGCCGGCGGAGATGAGGGCGTGTTCGCCAATCCAGCAGGGCGCGTGGAGCCGCGCGGTGGGATCGATCTGCGCGTGCATGCCGAGCCAGATGCCGGGCTGGACTTCACGCATACCGATGCGCGAGCAGGTGAGCGCATTCGGCATGAACGCCTTCAACGCGGCGAACCACAGCGCATAGCTCTCGAAAAGTGGGTGCGCGGGCTGTCCCGGCAGGGTGTCCAACAGCACCACGGCATTTTCCGCGGCAGCGTCTTCCGGCACTGGCAGATATTTTTTGCGCGCTTCCGCCACGCTCAACTCCCGGGCTTGCGGGAGCAGATCCAGTTTTACGCCCCAGCGAGCGCCATCGCCTACGACCGCACGCACGGCTTGGGGCCGGTCGCTGGCGAGCACGGTAACGTGAGTCACGCCGCGCGCCACGAGGACCTCGAGCCAATATTCGATGACGGATTTGCCGAGGAGCGGAGCGACGGCGAGCGGAGCAGGCTCAGCGAGTTGCGCGACACCCGGTCGATCCGCGGGACAAATGAGGATGGATTTCATCAGTAGGCGCCGCTGCCCGTAAGCACAGCGGGAACAGTTTTGAAGAGGATCTTGATATCCTGCCAGAAGCTCCGGCTCTCGATGTAGCGCACATCGAGCTGCACTTGGCCGGGGAAATCGATTTCGGCGCGGCCGCTGATCTGCCAGATGCAGGTGATGCCAGGCTTCACCGCAAGACGGCGACGGTCGGCGAGGGTGTAGAGCGCGACTTCGCGGGGCACGGGCGGACGCGGGCCGACCAGCGACATGTCGCCGCGGAAAACATTCCAGAATTGGGGCAGCTCATCCGCAGAGAATTTCCGGATCCACTTGCCGATGCGCGTGACGCGCGGGTCGTCTTTGATTTTGAAAGTGATGCCACCGTTGTGCTGGTTCTTGGCGAGCAGTTCCTTCAGGCGGGCCTCGGCGTCCACGCGCATCGAGCGAAATTTGAGCATCTTGAACTCGCGGCCGTGACGGCCCACGCGGATCTGCCGAAAGAGAACCGGACCGCGGTCTTCCAGTTTGATGATCACCGCGATCGCGGCAAAAACGGGCGCCAAACCAATCAGAGCGCAGCCGCTGCCAACAATATCGAGCAGGCGCTTCATGACGTGCGTGCCGCCGACGAGCCAGCGCCACATCAGGCGTTTCCAGGCGAGGTAGAACTGGTGACGGAAACGACCCCAGGGCGACTCGAACGCCGCGAAATGATCCAACACGTGCGGAGGTAACTTGGGATCAGAGGCAGATTTCATGGTGTTGATCCTGGAGGGAATCGAGCAGTTGAGTGCGAAATGTTTCCTGCTCCCACGACTGGACGAGTGACGACGCGGCGAGCAGGGGCCACAACCGAGCGGCGAGCGCCTCGATCTCCGACTCGCCGAGGGGTTGCGCAAGCACGAGGTCGGCCCACTTTTTCTGCGGCTCGACATAGCGGTCGTGCATCGGCGCGACGGCAGTGCGGAGCTGGTGCTCGATGGCCTCCGCCGTGTAGCCGCGTTCTGCGACATCGCGGGAGAGCCGGCGCGCGTGGCGCAGCTCCGTTGGCGCATCGAGAAAAATCTTCAGATCGAACAAGGCGCGAATCGCCGGGGGTCGCAGCAGCCAAAGACCGTCGACCAACACGATGGGCTTCGGCGCCCAAGCCGTCGCTTCGCCCGTCCGGCAGTGCGTCTCGAAATCGTAATTCGGCACCGCGGTCGGCTGGCCGGCGCGACACGCGCGAATCACGCGCTCCGCGTCTGCCCAGTCGATCGCGCTAGGAATATCGTAGTTCAACCCAGCACGGCGGCTCGGCGAAAGGTGGGAGCGGTCGCGATAGAAATTATCGAGTTGCAGGTGCGCCGCGCGATCGCCGAACAAGCGGCACAGCCGTTGCACGACCCAGCCCTTGCCGGCGCCGCTACCGCCGACCACGGCGATCACGATGACTGGAGACGGCGTGTTCATGCGACGGCGGTCTGGGCGGCAGCAGGCGTGATTGCCCGCACCTCTGGTCCGACCCCACGGTCAGAATTAGACGGCGCGCCTACCGCGACGCGGGCGAAAAGTTCTTCGAGCCCGTTGATATATTTCGCAAAACCAAAACGTTCGCCGACCCATTGGCGGCCGTTCGTGCCCAACTGGCGCGCGAGGGCTTTGTCGCGCAGCAGTTCCTCGACTCGAGCAGCGAAGCGGGCGCGGTCCATCCACGGGACGAGGTAGCCATTCCAACGGTCGATCAGCCATTCGCGGATGCCGCCAGCATCAAAGGCGACGACCGGGAGTCCGCAGCGCATCGCTTCGAGTCCCGTGGCGCCGAAGGGCTCGGGCCAGAGCGAACTCATGACGGAGACGCTCGCGTCGCGATAGTAGTTTTGAATTTCCGCTTGGGAAACAAAGCCCGTGAATTTCACGCGATCGTTGAGGCCAAGTTTCACGCTGATAGCTTCGCAGGTCGCACGGTGATTACCATCGCCAAGAATGACGCATTCGAAGGGTTCCTGGATGCGGGCGAGCGATTCGAGGAGGACGTCGACGCCTTTGCCGCGAATAATCTGGCCGGCGTAAACAATGCGATTTCGAGCGGAGAACGAGGCCTGCAGGGTATCAGGCTCGGCTTTCGGCACCGGAGCGTGAATCTCGATTTGATCGGTCGAGAAGCCGTTGCGGACGAGTTCGCCCTGCATGAATTCCGTCGCGACGATCAGACGTTGAAAGCGACGGTTGACGGCGAGTTCCCGCTGCTTGCCGCCGTAGCTGACCCACTTGAGCGGGAAACCGCCGCTGCGATCCCGGGCAATGGTGCCGCCGCAAGGGAAAACACAATACGCGGACGCCGCGCGGGTGCAGATCTGACGGCTGAAGGGATTGTATTTGTAGCCGCGCAGGCAGTAGAGGTCGTGGTCGTGCACCATGCGCACGACCGGCACGCCGCACTCTGCGAGCGCCTCGAGGGCGTCGAGGCCGCCGAGCTTGTGCAGGAAGATTACGTCCGGCCGAAATTCCGCGATCGCTGCCTGCAACGCCGCGCCCGCGCGCATGTTAACCAAGGTGTAACGATCCGAGAACGTGTCTTGCCAAAGGTCTTCCTGCTTCGCGGTCGGCGCGCCATGGAGAATCGCGACAGCATGGCCACGGCGCTTCAGCTCCGTTGCTGTCAGAAGCACATTGGCTTCAGCACCTCCGAAGGCGCCAAATCTTTCATGAACGAAAAGCAGTCGCATGGACGAGGAAGCGGGCGAAAAATGGGGATAGAGGCGAGCGATGGGTGGAAGTCGGAGCAGTTGTGACCCAAGAGTAACTTAGCGCCCGAAATGGTGACAGTGGGTGAACACCCATATGGAGCTACGGTGTTCGCCCACGTTGGGCGTCAAAAAGAGTGGCAGGGAAACGTTCAATCGAGGCGCGATAGACCCCGAAGTGACGGGATGGTGGCGAGTTTTGATCGCGTGCTCCAACCCGTCGGAGCAGGCCCGAATCGGCCTGGTGTATCGGACCCGCTCTACTTGCCGGAAGCGGAAAAGTTGGCGATCGCAACGACGCGCCGCCCGTCCGGCCACTGGGCGTCGGCCTCGATCCAGTGCGGGCCGGATTGTTTGGGCGAGAAGGCGAAGTCGCGCGCAATCACGGCGTTCTGGTCGCGAGCTTCCCACACGATTCGAGCTTGAGTGAGATCGTAGCCAGCCGGGACCCGTAGCTGAACCTTTACGGTATCGCCAACGGCAGCGGACGAAGGGACGCCGGTGATCTCGCCGGTCTCCGGTTTCCATTTCTGCGCGCGTAACTCGGTTTGTGCCAGCAGCCACGCCGTCACGGCGAGTCCGCGGGCTTGGTTGGTGACGACGAACTCGGTTTGCAGGTTAAAGCTGTCGCCCCAACGGTCGAGGATCGGATAGGGATTTTGCTTTGAACCGTCGAGCGGGTAGCAAAGCGCGCCGAGTTCGCCGCGATAGTTGTCCATATAGTGGAAGCCATCCTGGATCGCGCCGAGCGGGATGCCAGAGACGGGCATGAAGCGCCGGTCGTTCTGGGCGTATTGGTGCACGATATCGATGGGCCGCTTCCAGCCGAGGCCGGTGAGGAAGCAAACATCGACCGGATTGCAGCCGGCCTCGTAATTCAGATTGGCGATCACGGCGTCGCGATAGTGCGGCCGGCGATCGTTCTTCGCGGGGAAATCGAGCTGGCAGGCGACCGCGAGGTCAAAGGCCTGATCGAGCGGGAAATACCAGCCGCCGCCCATCACGCGTTTGGTGGGTTCAGGATAACTGGTGCCGTAGGCGCCCTCACGGCTGGCTTTCTGGAGCTCATCGGCTGCTGCGATAATCTCATCTTCGCAGCGCGCCACCATGCGTGAGTCGAGTTTCTGGCGAGCGACGCGGCCGGTGCGCACGGCGAGCGCGTAGCTGCGAATCGCCCGGCCGTAGCCTTCGGTCATGCGGCGCCAGCCCCATTTCCGAGTCTCGGGACTGCGCGGATCGAGGCGCGTCGCGATCTCCTGGACGAACTGAGGGTCACCGGTGGCGAGGTAGAGCTCAACGACCGCCCACGCGAGCTCGTCCATGTCTTTGAAGTCGTCGCCGTAGTGCGTGAATTTACGATACGCGTTGCCCGGATGTTTCGCTTGCGCGTCTTGGAGGAATTTCCAGCCGCGGAGGGCCGCGGCAAGGTAGCGCTTCGCATCGGCCGGGTATTCTTTTTGGAAAAGTTGGGACGAGGCGCACTGGGCGAGGGCGGCGACGGCGGCGGCGGTGGCCGCGGTGTTTTTCGGCCAGACGATCTGCGGGTCGCCTTTGTCGGGGAGGACGTCCTGTTCATAGAGTCGGTCGCGGGGGTAGACCAGGAAGTGGAAACCGCCGTCGTCGTCCTGCAATTTCGCGAGAAAGTCCGACTCCCATTTTGCAATCTGGAGCAGGTCGCTCTTGCCGTCGCCGCTTTCCGGCAGCCCGAGATTATCGACGCTCGCGGCGCCGGCGAACGCATCGACGGCCGTGATCAGGTGATGCACTAGGCCCGCGCTGTTGATCGTGTATTTGCTGTAGTCGCCCGCGTCGTGGTGCCCGCCGCTCACGTCGACTTTTCCCTTCCGCAGAATGGGGAACAGGTCGTTGTTTCCTTCCTTGGGAAAGTTTCGCAGCTGTGCCGCGGGCGTCGTCGGCACTTCGGCGGGCCCGGTGTGACACGCCTCGTGGAGAAAACGGGTGAAGGGCAGGGCGTTGGCGGCGCCGCAGCGTTGATGATATAACCCGAGCGCGTAGGTGCGCGCAAAGGTGGCGGCGGTGCCCTCGTCGATGAAAAACGGATACGACGTCCCCAGCCCGGGGACGACCACGCGATACTCCCCGGGCGTCTCAAACTTCGAGAAATCCGCCTCCCAAACGCGCCGATACCAACCGGCCGGCATGGTGCGATCCGGGCGGTGCGTCAGGCTGCCGCGGTGGACGGTCTTGCCGGTGGCCGCCTGGACGATGAGGAAGGCGGTCGCGCCCGCGCTTGCGGTGTCCGAGGACGTGGCCGCAGCCGCTAGCTCGCCCAGCGAGCCGAGATAGTAACCGATGATCGCGATCTTGGGATCTTTCGGGCCGTAGCCGACCTGGTTGACATGGATCGCCGGGCTGTGGCGCTGCGGGTCATTGATCGCACTGGCGCGGGTCGGTTGGAGCCACGCGACGTTACTGCCACGGTAGTTGACCTCGACTTTCTGTTTCTCGCCGACCGGGGCCGCGAGACGCAGGTAGATCCAGTTGCCAATGCGGAGGTCACGTTGCTTGAGCGGGGCGTAGGCCGCGCGGCGTTTGAAACCCACTTCTTGAACTTCGGCCTTGGTGCCATCGACCGTCACGTCGAAGTCACCCGGTTCCAGTTGCGGTGGAGGAAACACCGGGGGCGGCCCCTTTTCGGCCGGAGCCGTGGGGCCTCCGGCGGTGATCGCCGTCAATTCGAGGATGGTGAGCGAAAGAATGCGAAGCGTGCGCTCTCCGACGGCCGGCAAAGCGAGAGAATGAGGGGTCGCGGCGGCGTGCGCGGGACTGGTTACCATCCAAACCGCTAGCAGCGCTGCGGTTAGTGTTGCGCGCTGGCCGGACCATGCCCGGGCGCCGATTTTCGACGGCCCCATTTTCGCGGCCCAAGGGGCATAGCCTACGAGCATATAGATCACACCAGTCATTTGGCCCGAGAATCCGGGTCTGCCTAATGGGGTGAATCCCTACTTCGATGGTCGCTCTCCGCCCCATTTCGGCGCGGATGAGTTCTGTCTACAATTGGGGCGTCCAAGGTCCCCTCCAACTTTTCGTCTACGCGTAGACCCACCTGCAATGAAGAAGAAGCCGGAGTTCAAAATACAGAACATCACGCACCCCTCCAAGCCTTTGGCGGATTTCAATGATCCGTTATTGCGGGAGTTGGTGGCGCACCTTCGTCAGAATCGCACCCAGCTCCGCGAGGAGTGGGCCCGCCGCATCACGGATGCGCAACTTCTCACTGCGATGACGAAGGAGGAGATTTTCTCCGAGGCCACCTCTGTCTACGACAACTACGTCGAAGTGCTTGAGACCGGTAGTGTCGAAGCGCTCCAGGCTTACGCGCGCAACCTTTCCGAACGTATCATCCCGCGTGGCGTCGAGACGCACGAAGTCGTCGGCATCGTGCTGCTGCTCCGCGACGTCCTCGCGCGGTCACTTTTCAAGAAATACCAAGGCGACTTCGAGTTGCTCAACAAGGTGCTCGACGCCTACGAGCCGGCCGCCAATCGGATCGCGAACACCGTGGCTGTCTCTTTCGTGCAGGAGCGCGAGCGCGTCATCCGGCAGCAGCAGGAGGCCATTCGCGAGCTTTCCACGCCGGTGCTTCAGGTGCGCGAGCGGCTACTCATTTTGCCGATCATCGGCGTGATCGACGCCCATCGCGCGCGGCAGCTCACCGAGCAGTTATTGCGCGGGATTCGCGCCAATCGCGCGAAGGTTGTGGTCGTGGACATCACCGGTGTCCCCACGATCGACCACACGGTGGCGAACCACTTGGTGAAAACCGTCGAAGCCTCCCGCCTGATGGGCGCGAGCGTGATCATCACCGGCTTGTCGGCGGAAATCGCGCAGACGCTCGTTACGATCGGAGTTGATCTGAGCAAGATGAACGCGGTCGGCGATCTGCAGGGCGGCATCGAAGAAGCCGAGCTGTTGCTCGGCTACAAGGTGATCATCGCCGCCAATGAACAAGGGACGGGTGCCGCAGCGAAGGAGGGGAAGTTGTGAGAATTTTCGATTTTGGATTCCGGATTTTGGATGAGGAGGCGGCGCGGCGCGGCGCGGGCGGCTGTTCCTCCGCAGTTCCGCGCTTGGCCAATCCAAAATCAATAATCCCAAATCCGAAATTTTGAGATGCAGGTTCCGATTCTCAAGCAAGGGGGCTACCTTATCGCCAGCATCCAGGCGGTGCTGTCCGATTCCGATCTCGTGCAGCTGCGCGATAATCTCGGCGAGCGCGTTGGCACCTACCGTTCGCGCGGGGTGATCATCGACGTCACCGTGCTCGACGTCATCGATTCTTTTGCCACGCGCACGCTCCGGGCCATAGCGCACATGCTGAAACTGCGCGGGGCCGAGACGGTGATCGTCGGCATTCAGCCGGACGTCGCGTTCGCCATGGTGCAACTGGGGCTGACGCTGGAGGGAGTGGGGACGGTGTTGGATTTGGAAGAAGGACTTGCCTACCTCGACGCCAAGACGAAGCGCCCTCCAGTAAATGGAAACTGAGACGCTCACCGAAATTAACTCGGCTACCGACATCGTCACTGCGCGCCAACGCGGCCGGGCGCTGGCGCTGGAGCTCGGCTTCAATGGCGCGGATGTGACGCTGATCGCCGCAGCGATTTCAGAAGTCGCGCGCAACATCGTAGACCATGCGAAGAAGGGCGAAGTCTTGATGGCTGGCCTCAACAGCGCGGCGAACGGCGGCAAGCGCGGCATCCAGATCATCGCACGGGATCAGGGACCTGGCATCCGCGACCTCGTGCAGGCGATGCAATACGGCTACTCGACACGCAAGGGACTCGGCGT
>JANPIT010000988.1:0-11534 GCA_031425115.1 Opitutaceae bacterium
GTTGATCAAGCCCGATGGCACGAAGTCCGTCGTCGATACCGGCATTCGCTACGCCAACGGCGTGACGCTCTCGCCCGATCAAACCCTGCTCTACGTGGCGGACTATCGCTCGCACTGGATCTACAGTTTCCAGGTGCAACGCGACGGCACGCTGGCGCACAAGCAGCGTTATTACTGGCTACACGAGCCGGACGCGATGGACCAAAGCAGCGCGGACGGCATGAAGGTCGACCGCAACGGCCTGCTTTACGTCGCGACCGCGCTCGGGGTGCAAATCTGCGACCAAGCGGGACGGGTGAACGCGATCATCCCCACGCCGAACGGCAAAATCACCAATCTATGTTTTGGTGGGGAAAAATTCGATACGCTCTACGCCACCTGCGTCGACAAGGTCTACAAACGAAAGCTCAACGCCGTGGGCGTGCACGCCTGGGCGTCGCCGCTCAAACCGACTGCGCCCCGGCTGTAGTCTCGGGGTCCAGGCCTAGGCAACGTAGCCTGGGCCGTCGGGTAAAAAATGCGGAGGGCCGGGTCCCCACGAGGTTTGGCGCCGCTCTGGAACCCCTTCCAGAGTTGCCCTCGTGGCTTCATGGGACCCGACCCTCCGCAACAGAGGCTTTCGGGCATTCCCGCAGTTTGCGCGCTTCCAGACTACCGGAATTCCGGTAGACAAAGTGCTTGCCACGGTTTCTGGGCCATTTATCGGGCGGCCCGCACCGCCGCCATAAACCGCCGGACTCGCTTCGGATCCACGGCGCCTGACCAGTGTCCGCCGAGCTTAAACTCGGATCCCACAATGAAGCCATCGGCCTCTGCGAGAAAACCGGCCACGTTCCCCGCCGCGACGCCCGATCCGAGCACCACGGGCAGGGCGGTGGCGCCTTTCACTTCGCGGACATCCTCCGGCCGCGGGGCATCACCGGTCACGGCGCCTGTGACGATCACCGCATCGCCTCGCATGAATTCCACCGCGTGAGCCGTCTCACCCACGCTCACGTCGGCCGTCAGCGCGTGCGAGCTGTGCTTCTTTTTGACGTCGGCCCACACCTGCACGCGTTCCGCCCCGATGCTCTTGCGATAACGCAACAGCTCTGCCGCCGAGGACTGAATGATCCCCTCGTCGGCGACATGGGCAAACGCGAAGCCCTCCGCGCGGATGAAGTCGAGACCGGCCGTGTGCGCGACCGCCAACGCCTCACGATTGGCTGCCGCCAAAATCTGGATACCGCACGGGAGCCGCGTCGCTTCTTTGACCGCCCGGGCGACGAGCGTCATGGCGGCGACGATTTCAGGACCGACCTGCCCGCGCAGATAGGGTGTGTCGTGCATGTTTTCCAACATGATGCCGTCGACGCCGGCTTCGCGATAAATGGCAGCCTCGCGGAGAGCCTGAGCTTCGATTTCACGGAGCGGCCGGGTGCCGGCCGGCGTTCCGGGCAGCGCGCCCACGTGGATCATGGCGATGACCGGTTGGCGAACGCCGAGGAGTCGTAGCGCGCGAGCCATGGCGGGAGCGCGGACGGTTACGCATTGCGCTTGGTCCACAAGCGCAGCGAGGACAGGAGAAAAGTCTCGAGGGCGGCCGCCACGTTCAGATTGAGGTGCAGCAGGCCGACGTCGTGCTCGAGCTTCTCGATCGCGCCGACGAGGGCGCGTCGCGTCGTCTCATCTCCCGCCGTGAGCCGCGGGAGCGCAAACGTCCGTGTGGCCTGCTCGATCTCCACGAAGAGGCGCGCGCGCAGACCGTTCGCGATGCCCGTTTCAATTGCGACCTGCTCATCGTCGTCAAGATCGGGCGGAAGTTTTTCCTTTTGCTGTTTCCACACCACGTCGGTCGCGAAATCGAGCACGGCGCCAAAGCGCGCGACGAGCCCATACAACGTGAAAATATGGTCGGCGATGACGTGCTTGTCTGTGCTCGCACCCTCTGCCAGCCGGCCCAACCACGCGCGATAATCGTCCAGCCAGGGCGTCCAGCCGTCGGCCGCGATCGCCGCTGCGGCGGAGGGAAAACGGAAATGCAGCACGCGGCTGCGGATCGTGGGCAACAGCGCGTAGGGGCGCGTCGTGATCAGCAGGAGGGTGGTGTGGGCGGGCGGCTCCTCGAGGGTCTTGAGGAAGACGTTTGCCGCCGTGAGGTGCATGCGATCCACCTCGTGCAGAATCGCTACTTTGCGCGGCGCGACGGCTGCCGAGACCTGCACCTTGCTGATCAACTCGCGCGTCGCTTCCGCGGAGATTTGCCGCATCTTGCCCGCTGGGCGTAGCGAGAAACAATCGGGATGCTGCTCGGTGGGAAATGTTGCCGCGGCGCGCTTCGTCGGCTGGCCGTTCAGCAAGCGATCCGCGATCCCGTGCGCCACCGCGACCAGTGTATCCAGATCGTCACCATGAAGGAGCAGGCTGTGCGAGAGCCGCTGGCGGTCGATCGCTTGCTCGATGACCGAGATCGCGGGCGTGCCGACGAGGGCAGGGGGCCAGGGCGTGGCGGCGATCATTTCAACAGGAGACGGGAGTCGGTATTCGAGAGGAGAGGGGAAAGGAGTCGGGAGACAAGGGACAGGGGACTGCCAATAAAGAGCAGGGGAAAGGGCGAGTTTCGTGTGATTGTTTTATCTCCTCTCTCCCGTCCCCTGACTCCTGATCGCTGTCGCGCGCCGCTCAGCGGGTCTACTTCAACCGCGCCTGAACTTCCGTCCAGATCTTCTTCTCGATCTCATCCTCGGACTTTGTGCCGTCGACCACGATGAAGCGCTCCGGCATGCCCTTGGCGAGGACGAGGTAGCCCTCGCGAACCTTCTTATAAAAATCGATGTTCTCGCGTTCCATACGATCCGGGAGATCGGACGCGCGGGTCTTCAGACGGGCGAGACTCACTTCCTCGGGCACATCGATCACAATTGTGAGATCGGGCATCACGTTACCGACGGCGAAACGATTGATCTGCGCGACCGGGTCGGCCGCGAGATTGCGTCCAATTCCCTGATACACCGTGGAAGAGTCCAGAAAGCGATCGCTCAACACGATCGCGCCGCGGAGCAGGGCCGGGGCGATCACCTCGCGAACGAGCTGCGCGCGAGCCGCAGTGAAAAGGAGCAGCTCGGTTTCGGCACACATCTCATCGCCCTTGGAATTATGGACGATGATGTTGCGGATCTGCTCGCCGATTTCCGTGCCACCGGGCTCACGCGTGGTGACGACATCGCGGTGGGTTTTCTGAAAATGCCCTGCGAGCCGCGCAATCTGCGTCGACTTGCCGGAGCCTTCAGACCCCTCGAATGAGATCAGTTTGCCGGTGGCTTTTTGTTTCAGAGGCATGGTCGGAGGGTGGGTGGTTTAGCGCCAGTTGGCGAGGAAGGTTTCGATGGCGGCCAGGGTCGGGCTTTCCCCGGTTCTCACATAGTGACCGCTGGTGCACACGCCGAGCGCGAGGCAGGCCTCGGCGTCAACGCCGAGCAGAAGGCCGGTAGTGAAACCCGCGTTGAAGTGATCGCCCGCCCCCGTGGTGATCAACGGCTTTGCGGTGTAGGGACCGGGCACCCACGCGGTGCCCGCGGCCGTGGCGCAAGCGGCGGATTGGGTCGGATGCACCACAACCGTGTGCAGCCCGAGCTTCGCGCGAATCGCCGCGGCCGCAGCACGCAGGCTGGCCTCGGTGTCGTCGACGGCCGCGCAACCGAGCGCGGCCACGACCTGCTGGGCTTCCTTGAGATTGAGTCCGAGCGCCACGCGCCCGAACGGCGAGAACTTGGCGATCGACGCGAGCGCGCCGCGCAAATCGTCGGCCGAACGTTTTTCCGGATCGGCGAGATCGAAGAAAAAGGTGCGATTCGGCGAAGCGGGTAACTTCGGCAGAACCCGCTCAGTGAGCGCGTCGAAGATCGCCGTCATGTTCGGGATCATCGTCCAGTTCACGAGCGCGATGAGATCGGCCTCGCTGAGTTCGGCGTGGAAAGCGGTCTCCCCCATGACAGCGCAAATGCGGTCGTAGGTGATGTCGTCCAGGCAGCGCATCTGCCCGAGCATGATTTTTCCGTCGGTGCATTCGACCGCGATCGTGCTGGCCGCGGCCCCGAGCGAAAAGGTCCGCGCGCGCGTGGCCATGTCCGCAAAAACCGGATGCACCGTGGGCGCGCCCACCGCGCCGACGTAAGTCACGCGCAAGCCGGCGGCGATCAGAGCATTCGCCATGATGGGGCCGTTGCCGCCGAGTTTGTCCATGCGGGGGAAGAGCTCGATGTTCGTGCTCTTCCCGGCCGCGGCGACGATGCGCTGACCGAATTCGGTGAGCGTGGAGATCGCGGTGAAATTTTCGCCGGCACTGTGGCGCAGCCCGACGGGCGTCACGATGGTATCGACGAAGCCGTCGAAGCCGACCAGGGCGCTGCGAGCGCCGATTTGGCCGCGTTGCGCGGCGAGTTGCTGAAGCGTGCGTGAGCGGAACATGGGAAAATTGGCGAAGAGGAAACTCCGAGCAAGGGTGCCCCGCGCGCCGCCGCAAACAGATTCGTGTATGGCGTGCGTCACCGTCACCTCACGGTCGCGGCCACGGCGCACAACTTCACCGGGTTTTCCGTTGAAGGTGCGAATCAAACCGTCCAACTCTTGCGCCACGTCGCAGCCGTCGACGCCACGAGGGTGGACCGGGCCCGAGCCGGCCAGCGCTTGTGTCGCGCTTCCGGCTGCACCCAAAACCGATTCATGCTCGCGCTGCTTTACGCCACACCCGTCCTCGCGACGACCAACATCATCGATATTTTCAACCGCTGCGATCCCGTCGACAAGGTGATCGTCGTGGGCCTTGCCTTCGGCAGCCTCGTGGCGTGGACGGTGATGTTCGGGAAATATTTCGAGCTGAAGCGGCTGCGGGTGTTGAATAATTCGTTCGAGGCGCACCTCCGCGATCAGCGTTCGTTGCTTGATCTCCCGGAGTCCTATCGCAACAAGCGCGCGATTCCTTTCGGCGATCTCTTTGCGGATGCCGTCGAGGGTTACGCGCGGGCGAAGGAGATCGGCAAAGAGCGCGGTCAGGATAATTCACGCGCGCGGCTTGAACACGCGGAGAACGCACTCCAGCGCGCGATCGCGCGGCAGACTCTGCGCTACGAATCCAATATGATCTTCCTCGCCTCGATCGTTTCGGGTGCGCCGTTCATTGGGCTGCTGGGCACGGTGTGGGGCGTGATGGAAGCGTTCAGCGCCGTCGCGGGCCAGCAGACGGCCGGTATTCAGGCGCTCGCGCCCGGTGTATCCGGCGCGATGTTGGCCACGATCGCAGGCCTCGTCGTGGCGATTCCGTCCGTCTTCGGCTACAATCTGCTCCTTGGTCACACGCGGTGGATGACCACGGAGCTGGAAAACTACGCGAGCTCGCTCGCGGATCGCATCGAGCTCGAGGCAACCTGAAAGGCGACGCGCCATGGCCCGTAATTTTCGCAGGCACCGCACCTCGCATCCGATTGCGGACCTCAACGTCACGAACCTGATCGATCTGGGGTTCATCCTGCTGATCATTTTCATGATCGTCGCGACCCAGGTGGTGCAGCACGAGCAGACCATTCCGGTAAACCTGCCGATGGTGTCGAAGGCCCCGCAACCGCCGTCCAAGGACGAGCGTTACGTCGTGATTAGCGTCGACGCGAAAGGCCTCTACTACGTGGAGAATAATCCAGCGCCGCTGACGCTCGCGCAGATTCGCAGCAAATTGAACGCGTATGCCGCGGAGCCGAAGCAACCGGTCATCCGGCTGCGGGGCGACGGCGACGCGCTCTACAAAAACGTGGCGGCGTTTACCACCGAGGCGACCAAGGTTGGCCTCACGCGATTCACGCTCGATACGCAGGTCTCGCCCTAGCCCTGGATGAACGCGATCTCGCCCGGCTCGTTTGTGCTGTCCGCCACGTTGCACGCTGTGCTGCTCGCGCTCGTGTTCCTCGTCGGTCACGCGACGAGTCAGAGCGAAAAACCGCTGCCGATCATCGAACTCGTAGCGGGCGCCGGCGATAATTTCATGGGCAAGGAGGCCCCGAAGCTGGGCACGGAGGGCGGGGTGAAAGTGGATATTCCCAAGGCGCCTGAACCCAAACCGTCGCCGCCTGAGCCAACGCCGGCACCGCCGGAACCTGTGCCGGTTACTCCCGCGCCTCAGCCGCCCAAGGCGCCGCCGCAAACGGTGACTCCTGTGCCCAAGGCGCAGGACACGATTCCGGATTTCAAGAAGCAGTTGAAGCAGGACGTGCGGACCGCGGTGAACAAGGCCAAGCGCGAGATCGCGAAAGAGCAGGCGGCGGACAAAAAGCGCGCGGAGGAAGAGAAGAAGAAGCTGACGAAGGAAGAATTCGATCGGGCGAACGCGAACAAGCAGCGGCAGGTCGCGAGCGCGGCACCGAAGAGTCTTAACCCGAAACAAATCGACGTGGCGGGCATTACGGGCGGCGTGACCAAGGGCACGGGAAAAGCCCCGGGCGCCGGCGGCAAGGCGCTCCTCAACGACAACGCCGACGTGCTGGCGGCCTACGATGCGCTCCTTAAGCAACGACTCCGCGAAAAGTTTGAACCGCCTCCGGGGCTGAGCGACACGCTGAAGTGCACGTTTCAGGTGCGGAGCAACGCGGACGGTTCGCTTTCGAGTGCGCGCATCGTCAAAGGCTCGGGCTCCCGTGAATTCGATCAGGCGGTTTTGGACGCGCTGCGTCGCATGCAAATGCCCGCGCGGCCCGACAAGAAGTCGGAAACCATCGAGTTGAACTTCGGCATGCGCGACGTGCACGAGGGCTGAAAAAGTCCTTGCGTTCGAGCGCGGAAGACGGATTTTCCTCACCCCTCGACAGCGAGAATGGGCTCTTAGCTCAGTTGGTAGAGCGCCTCAATGGCATTGAGGAGGTCAGGAGTTCGAGCCTCCTAGGGTCCACCAATTTCCCCCGCGTAACTGCGGGGGTTTTTGCTTTTCAGAGGGGCGGAAGTCGCGCCGCACCTACGCACTTCGCATCAAATCCCACGCGGAAATCGGGCGCTACGGCCGCTCAAGGCCGCAGCGCTTCCGGCACGATCAGGTTATGCAAGCCAGAGCTGGGGGAGACCTCGGCCATCCGCCGCAGCAACTCCGCAATCGCGGAGGGTCCCGGGTGCTTCACCCAGTAGCCTTGTGCGCCTCCGGCATAGGCTTGCGCGACATCGCGGGCTTCGGCAGACGACGACAAAATTACGACCGCCACCCGTGCGAGAGTGGGATGAGCGCGAATCCAGTGCAGCACCTCGAATCCGCTTTTCAGCGGCAGCTTAAGGTCGAGCAGCACCAGGTGAGGCACCGGCGCATCGGCAGCGCCATCCACGGCGCGCTGCATGTAATCGATGGCCTCCTGCCCGTCGGTCGCGACCGCGATCGGGATTTCCATGCCGGCCTTCTTCAGCAGTCGGCGCAGAAAAAAGAGATCATCTTCGCTATCCTCGACGACGAGAACGGAGAGTTGAGTGGTGGGATACATTCGCCGGATGGGAGGAAAAGCGAGGAGACGACCGTGAAGCGAGTCCAGATTCCATCGCGTTCCGTAGCCCTGTAATTCTCACCACCGTGGTCGCCCGCTGCTCGCGCCGGCCGACGTCGGGTCCAAGAGGGGCGGTTCGACGAGCAAGACCGGCGGCGGATACAGGCGCTCCAGCGTCGCACGCAGGTGGGCATCTTCCCGCTCGCGATGCTTCGTCGCCCGATATTCCAGCTCTCCAACAAACAATATGAACGTAAAGAGCCCAACCATCAGCGCCGCGTCGGTCGGCGCGTATGTTAGGATTACGAAACCTATCGCCAGCACACCGAGCACCTTGCCGACCGTGGAGGCCCAAAAAGTGGCGCGCAAGTAACTCATGCGCCAGGCCAGCAGCGCACGGAGAATTCGACCACCGTCCATGGGAAACGCCGGGAACAGATTGAAGCAGCCCATGGCCAGGTTCCACTTCATCAGCAGGATGCCGAAACCCACCCAGGTGAATGCCGCATCGGCGTCTGAGGCCACCTCGGCCGCGGCCACGTCGCGCGCATCGGTGGCGAGCAAGACCAGCCAGAGCAGCCCAGCGATCACGAAGTTGACCGCGGGCCCGGCGAGGGTGATCAGCAACTCGCGGCGCGGCTCCCGGGGAATCGTATCGAACTCCGCCATACCCCCGATCGGTAGCAGCAGGATGCGACGCACGCCGATGCCGAAATGCATCGCGGTGAAGCAGTGGCCGAGCTCGTGCAACACGACGCAGAAAAAGAAAGCCAGCAGGACGCCGGCATATTGAAACGCCCCGAGGATTCCTGCCTCCGCATAGCCGCTGAAGGCCTGCACCGCCAGGAAGAGGAAGAAAGAGAAATGAACCGCGAGCAGGATGCCCCGCACGCGGAAAAGCTTCATTGACCACCCAAGCATGTCGCTCAACAAAGGCGCGCTCGTGAAATATGCCAGCGTCCACTTGTCATTCTGCAGGCAAGTGCGACTGAACCATTCGCGAAGCTAACCGTTGCGGGTGCCGATCCGCGCGTTCCTACTACTGCCTATGTCCGACGCCGCCAAGACGCCCACCATTCTCATCATCGATGACGACGCTGAAATTCGTTACTCGCTGACGCGCGTCTTGTCGTCGCGGGGCTATCAAGTGTCCGAGGCGGCAAGCGGCGAACAAGGCATCGCCCTCGTGAAGAAGGGGCCGCTGCCCGATCTCGTTTTCCTCGACGTCCGCATGAGCGGCATGAGTGGTATCGAGGCACTGCAGCATATTCGCTCGGCGAACCAACGGCAGCTCGTGGTGTTGATGACGGCGTTTGGCACGGCGCAGACGGCGATCGAGGCGATGAAATACGGCGCCTTCGATTATGTGATGAAGCCCTTTGATCCGGCGAAGGTGCTGACGCTCGCGCAAAATGCGCTGAAAGCGCACGCAGACATGCGCGCCGTGGGAGACTATAAACCGACGATCAACGCGGACGACTACCGCGAGGGTATCGTCGGCAGTTCCCCGGTGATGCAGGACGTGTTCAAGGTCATCGGCCAGGTGACGGCGAGCGACGTCACGGTGATGATCACCGGCGAGAGTGGCACCGGCAAAGAGCTTGTCGCGCGCGGCATCTGGAAACACAGCCATCGCGCGAACAAGCCGTTCATCGCGGTCAACTGCGCGGCGATTCCGGACAATTTAATCGAGAGCGAGCTCTTCGGTCACGAGAAGGGTTCGTTTACGGGCGCTACCGTGCAGCGTTTGGGAAAGTTCGAGCTGTGCGATGGCGGCACGATTTTCCTCGATGAGATCGGCGACATGGCGCTCGCCACGCAGACGAAGATTCTGCGCGTGCTGCAGCAGGGTGAGATCCAACGCGTTGGCGGCACGGAAACCATTCGCGTCGATGTGCGAATCATCGCCGCGACCAACAAGGATCTCGAGGAGATGGTGAAGGCGAAGACGTTTCGCGAGGACCTCTATTACCGGCTCAACGTGGTGCGGATCAAAATGCCGACCCTGCGCGAGCGAGGGGAAGACATTCCCCAGATCGTGGACTTCTGCCTGCAGAATCTCGTGAAGCAGAAAAAGACCCGCGTCTCGAAAGTTTCACCGGAAGCGATGGCGGTCCTGGTGCGGCACCGATGGCCGGGCAACGTGCGCGAGTTGGAAAACGTGATCTACCGCAGCGCGGTGATCGCGCAGGGCGATGCGATTCTCGTGAAGGATTTGCCACTCGAGATTCGTGGCCCCGAGGAAATCTCAGCCGCGGCGCCAGCCGCGATCACCGAGTCGGCTCCGACGGCCGTGACGGAGACTCCGGCGCCAGTGCGCGGGCTGACGCTCGCGGGCGCGTTGGATTTCGTATTCGAGCAGCTCAAGACATCGGAGGAACCGGTGATGGGCCGGATTGAACGCGAGATGATCGCGCGTGCTCTGGCCAGCGATGGCGGAGATGAGACAAAGGCCGCCAAGCGACTTGGAATCACCAAAGCCACGATCCAGAAGCGCGCGAAAGAGACGTGAACCCGCATGCGCCCATCGCCTGAAATTTCGCACAACCCCATGAAAAAATTACTGTCATTCCTGCTCGCGGCCGCGCTTGCGGCCACGACGCTCGCCGCCGAGAAACCGAAACCGATCAAGGCGCTGCTCGTGACCGGCGGCGGGTTTCACGACTACGACGCGCAGCGCAAGACGCTCTCGGAAGGTTTGGCGAAACGGTTGAATCTAGAGCTGACCGTCGCGCACGAAGGGACTACGCGCGAGCATCGGAACAGCATTTACGAGAAGGCCGACTGGGCGAAGGGCTACGATGTGGTGATTCACAACGAATGTTACGGCATGGTGGCCGACAAGGAGTTCGTCGAACGCGTCGCCGCCCCGCACAAAGCCGGAGTGCCCGCCGTGATCCTGCATGCTTCCGTGCACAGTTATCGCAACGCACCGACCGACGAGTGGCGCCAAGTAATCGGCCAGAAATCGATGAAGCATGACACGCGGCGCGATCTGGTCGTCCAGACGGTGCCGGCGAACCATCCGATCATGCGGGGATTTCCCGCAGATTGGCGGAGTGCGCAGGATGAACTCTACGAGATCGAAAAGGTGTGGCCGGATGTCATTCCGCTGGCCATGGCGTTCAGCGAAACGACAAAGAAAGATCACGTCGTCGTCTGGACCAATACCTACGGCAAGGGGCGCTCGTTCGTGACGACACTCGGGCATCTCGACGCGACGATGAAGACTGATGAGTATCTCGATCTGGTTGCGCGAGGGTTGTTGTGGTCGATTGGCAAGCTGAAGGACGATGGCACGCCGCACGCCGGCTACGGCCCGGGCGGAAAGTGAGCGAGGTGCGCCCGGCGCGACGATGAAGGCCGTCGAAATGATTTTCTATCTCGCGTCAGGCAACGCCCACAAAGTTGCCGAACTGCAGGCGCTCGCCGATCGCTCAGCGGTGTCCGCGGTCATTCACTCTGCGCGTGAGGTGGGAGGCATGCCAGCGGTGGACGAGGACACGGGGACATTTGTCGGAAACGCGCGCAAGAAAGCGCAGGCGTTGCGACCGCTCATTCCGCGGGACGCTTGGGCCTTGGCGGACGACAGCGGCGTTTGCGTCGACGCGCTCCACGGCGCGCCCGGGGTGGAGTCCGCGTATTTTGCCGGTCCCGAGGGAGACGCGCGTGCGAACCTCGCGAAGCTGGTCGACGTCATGCGTGACGTGCCCGATGAGCAGCGCGGGGCGCAGTTCCGCTGCCTGCTACTCGTGCTCGGGCCGGGCGGGGCCGAGCACGTGTTTGAAGGTGCGTGCACGGGCCGATTGCTCCGTGAGCCGCTGGGCGTGGCCGGATTTGGTTACGATCCGCTGTTCGTGCCGGATGGATACACCGAGAGTTATGCCCAGCTCGGCGACGACGTGAAAAAAGAAATCAGTCACCGTGCGCTCGCGTGGTCGAAGCTGGCCACGTGGTTGCGCGGGCAATGAGGTGGGAGTAGTGCTCTGAACCGTAAAGATGCAGCGGAATGGTGGGGCGCAGACTTGCTGCGCCCTCTCCGCGAGCGAA
>JANPIT010000989.1:0-7477 GCA_031425115.1 Opitutaceae bacterium
CCCGGATGAAGGTATCGGCCGGCAGCATCGCCTCCCACGCCTGCATCGTTTTTCGAATGAGCCAGCGCTCGCCATCGGCCAGCAAAACCTCGGAATAATTTTCAGAGGAGACGATGGCCGCGATTTGATCAATCGTCACAAACCGGCCGCCGTCCGCCGCGCCGCGCAGAAAGACGGAGTCCTGCAAACTGAACCGCGGCCGCGATGATTGCGCCGGCTCCCGAGCGTCGGTGATCGGCCGGATGGGTCGCCGCTCACACGCCAGCGGATCGTCGTCGATGATCAGTGCAGAACGTATAGGGCGTTGGCCGGACAGCGGACGCTCCACGACGTGATTGTCAGGCCGCAGCCGCCCAGAATGCCGCGGCATCCCGCGAGGCGCGCCTACTTCGTTACGGCAAGAGACTTCGGTCGAGTCGACCACGCGCGTAGTCTAGCTGAATCCCACGGGGGAGATAAGGCGGGCTTCCCCGTAGTTTTCCGCTTTCTCGACGCCAAATCGTAAAAATCCGGAGGTTGCCTCGGTTCAAGCGGCGGGTTGATTTCCTGAGCCAACCAAATGCGTGGTTCCCATACTTCAGCGGAAGATTGGCGCGCGGCCGCAAATCTTCTGGGCGATGTCGCGCTAGCGAACTCGGTGGACGAATTCGCGGAGATTGCGCTCCGCGGGATGCGGACGCTCTTCCGCGCGGACATGGTAGTTTGGACGATCCACGACTCCCTCTTGCGGCCCATTGCTTTCCGGATGGAACCCGATCTCAGTCGCAGTTTAGGCGCGCTGTGGGCTCCTCTCCACGAGCACTTCCACGAGCACCCCCTGGCGAGCCCCGAAACGTTTGCGGCCTGCGCGGCGAGTGAGCAGCCCTTCCTGCTGGCCGATTACGTCCCCCTGCGAAGGCACGCTGGGTCGGCGCTTTTCAACGAAGTATACGTCCATATTTTCGCGAAGCATCAACTCGGTCTCATCGGTCGCGTGGATGCTAAACGCAACTGGACTTGTGGCTGCAATCGACTCGTCGACGAATATGGCCCGCGGGAGCGAGAACTCGCGCGCTTTCTTAAATTTCAGCTCGACCGCATCGTGCAAGCGTTGGCGCGGCGCGAGCGTGCGGAATCCCTTGCCGGTGCGATGGGAGCTTTTTTCTCCCAGCCCGAAACCGCGTGGACCCTCATAGAATCCTCCGGCCGCCTCGTCGAAGTCTCCGAGTCCGCGCGCGCCTTGTTGGCCACCGTCCCCGGCGGAAGCCCCACAGTGGACCTTTTGCCGCCGTCGTGCAGCGAACTCGCCTCCGCCGTTCGGACCCTCTGTTCCTCCGACTCCCGCGGGCCGGTGATGGCGACCGTGCGCGCCACCGCCTCGCTCAGCGCCGTTGTGCTGAGACTGGCTGGAGTGCGATCGGCTCTCGTGCTTTTTCAGCAGGCAGCCGAAGGCGTCGCGGGGCCCCGACTCACCCGACGCGAGGCGGAGATCCTCGCCTGGCTGGGAGAAGGCAAATCAAACTCGGAAATCGGCGTCCTGCTCGGTGTAAGTCCGAGGACGATCGAGAAGCACTGCGGCAATCTCTTCGCCAAGATCGGCGTCGAGACGCGTTTCGCCGCAGCGCTCTTCGCGCGATCATCCAACGAGCGATAACCGAAAACGGCCGGGCCAAGCTCGGCCGGCGTGACACCGGAGACAGCCGACTGTGGCCGTCTCCCAATCCATCGAGCCGCGCGACCCCAGGACGATTTCTCGTCCCAGGAAGGCGCTTCACCTCAGCCTTTCTTCTCCGTCAACTCATCATACGCCACGCTTAGATTTAGCCCGAGGCGGTTCGGGAGTGGCAGGTGATAATCCGCAAAGCCGGGCAGATTTTCGAGGGCCACGATCTTCTCCTTCGCTTCGCCCGCCTTGATTTGTTTCTGCACGTGCTCGAGGAGACCCGAGAGGTAGTCCCGGAACGTCAGCAAGTCCGCGCTCTTGCCCGTCACCCCGAACTTCGGGCTGCCGTGGCCAAAGATGTAGATCGCGTCCTGCGGATAGGTTTTTGCGACCTGCTCAAGAATGCCGATCCAGCCGCGGATACTCGCGCCGCCGGGGCGATCGATGGCGGGATAGGCGCGGTTAAACATCAGATCACCCATGTGGATCACGTTCGCCTTCTCCAGATGCGTCACGATATCGCCGCGCGTGTGGGCCGCGCCGAAATATTTTGCCGACACCACTTCATCACCGAGCTCCTTCTTCCACGTGTCGGCAAACGTCGTGTCCGGGGTCGTCGGCGTGTCGCCCTTCTTGTCCAAGGCCGCGCGGGCGCGTTGTAACTCGGGCACGTTGACATGGCCGACGATCATTTTCGTCTCCGGCTTCAACACCGCGTTGCCGCCCGTGTGGTCGCCGTGATGATGCGTGTTGACGACGACATCGAACTTGCGGCCCGCCCGACCCGGCAACCCGTCGAGAAACATTTTCGCGGTGTTCGGAAATTGCGTGTCGATCGCAGCGACGGCGTCTTTGTTCACCAACCAGCCGATCGTGCCACCGGAGGCGGTGAAATACCCGACGTTGCGGCGGAGAGTCTTGAACTCCGGAGTGATGGGAGCCGGCGCGGCCTTAGCCTTGGTCGCGGCGGGCGCGGAGCCGGCGGGCGGGGTCTGGGCGGTGGCGATCGAGCGGGCCAGCAGGCCCGCGGCAGTGAACATCGAGGAGCGGACGACGAAATCGCGGCGGTTCATGGGACAGACCATTAACCACTAATGAACACTAATGAAGGGGAATTTTAGAAATCCGGATTCTTAAGAATCCAAGCTCCTCCGTCATTCCTCCTCATTCCTTTCCATTAGTGGAAATCAGTGGTTTCAAAAAACTGGTAACCTTACCCCGCCGCCACGGTTTCCCCCGGCAACACTAACCCATGCTCCGCTGCCGCCGTGATCGCTGCCCTCGACGAAATTCATGTTCAATCCCGCTCCTCTTTGGTTAATCGCACCCGCGCCCCGACCACTGTGGATCCGACGACCGAACACCGCTCTGATCACGCTCTCATGCTCGCAGTCCGCCATGGCGAGCTCGACGCGCTTGGCGAACTCTTCGAGCGCCATCACGGCCCGCTCTTCGGGTTTCTCTACAAGCTGACCGCCAACCGCCAGGGTGCCGAGGACGTCGCCCAGACCGTTTTCCAGCGCATGCTGAAATACCGTCACACCTATCGCGACGACGGCAGTTTCACCGCCTGGATGTATCACCTCGCCCGCCGCTGCGCCGCGGATCACTTCCGCAAAGCCAACGCCGCGCCACACGCCACCGATCCGGTCGATCTCCACGACCATGCCGACGACGCGCCGCACGCCGCCCATCACGCCACCACGCGCGACGATCATGCGCTCCTCCATACCGCGCTCGCCCGCCTCGATCGCGACGACCGCGAGGTGCTCCTCCTCTCCCGTTTCCAGGAGCTGTCGTTCGCCGAAATTTCCGGCATCCTCGAATGCTCCGTCGGCGCCGCCAAAGTCCGCGCCCACCGCGCTCTCGCCCAGCTGCGCGATGTTTATTTCCGCCTCCAAAAAGAGCGCATCGCCTGAGCCGCGCCCGACCCACCGCCCGCTCCTCCTCTCGACCCTCGACTCTCGACCCTCCCGATTGCCATGAACTGCCAACGCGCCCGCGACGCTTTCCCGGAGCTGCTCGACAACCGCACCGCCACCACCGCCCTGCTCGAGGCCCGCACTCACCTCGCCGGTTGTCCCGATTGCCAACGCGAGTTTGCCACCCTTTCGCAGACCGCCACCGCGCTCGACGTCATGTCCACTCCGCCTCCTTCGCCGCGCCTGCGTCAGAATTTCTACGCGATGCTCGAGGAGGAAAAGCACTCCGCCGCCAGCGTCCGCGTCGCCACCGAACGCGAACACCGCGCGCGCCGCGCCTCGCTCTGGCGCTGGGTCCTCTCCCCGCTCGCGGCCTGCGCGCTCCTCCTGCTCGGCTTCGTGCTCGGGCAACGCCGAGGACCCGCCGCTTCGCCCGGGTCGGGCGATGACTCGATGAAACAGGTTGTCGCATCCCTGCAGTCCACGATCGCGCGCCAAGGCGATCAGCTCACGCGGCAGAACGCCCAGATCGAAAAGATGACGACCTTGGTGGGCTACTCGATCCTGCAACAACAGCAGAATCCCGCCAACGAGCGCCTCCAGGGAATTCTCGCGAAGGCCAAGGACGCGACGCCCACGGATAAGGACATCGACGCAATCATCCAGGCGCTCACGCTCGACCCGAGCGCCAACGTCCGCCTCCGCGCGATCGAGGCCCTTTATGCCCACGTCGAACGCGATGTCGTGCGAGCCGGTGTCGTCGCCGCTCTGCCCCGCGAACAAAACCCACTCGTGCAGCTCGAGCTGATCGATTTTGTCGCCACCGCCCAGGACCGTAACGCCGCCCCTGTGCTCGAGAAAATGGCGGCAGATGAAGCGACTAACGGCTCGGTGCGGGATGCCGCCAAGCGGGCCCTCGCCCAACTCTGACCGCGGGATCCGAGACCAACGCGGCGAGTGCGCCGCGTCTCCTGCCCAAGAACTATTTCCCCCTTTCCACAACGACACTCGATAACTGCCCACGAGCCAACCAGCCGATTCGTCGGCCGCTCAACGCTCAACCCTCATCTCGCATCTTCATGAAACCACGTCTGTATCCATCATTCTTACTCGCCAGTCTCCTGGCGTTTTCCGCCGCCGGGGCCAGTGCCGCCGAAGAAGCCGGCGTGATCAAGTTCTCCGATCCCGCCAAGCCAGGCACCGTCAAGATCAGCCTCGGCCGCGGCGAGTTGCAGATTGTCGGGGCCGATACCACCGATGTTACCGTCAAATCCGAGGCCAAGGCCGTCACGAGCAAGCCACGCCAGGACGGCCTCCGTGTGCTCTCCGCGGCATCGAGCTATTCGCTGAAGGAAAAAGACAACGTGGTGACGCTCGACGCCGCCGCACACGACTGGGGCAAGGGAGGCAGCGGTGATTTCAAACTCACCGTCCCGCGCAACACCAATATCATCATCCAGAATGCCTGGGGCGGCGACATCACCTGCTCCGGCGTTTCCGGCGATCTCGAGATCAATTGCATGCACGGTGAAATCAAATTGGACGGCATTTCCGGCGGCGCCGTGGTCAGCACCATGAACGGCGAGATCCGCGCCACCATCCGCGAGCTGCGCGAAGGCAAGCCGCTTTCGTTCACGTCGATGAATGGTGAAGTCGCGTTGCGGGTGCCCACCGACGCCAAGGCGAACATCCGCCTCCGCACCCAAAACGGATCCGTCCTCACCGACTTCGAGGAATCCGCGCTCGTCACGAAAACCGAGTCGAGCCCCGGCATGCCGCGCGTCGCGAGAGTGTCGACGATCCGCGGCCGCCAGGTCATCGGCACGGAAGTGCAGGATGCCATCCGCGAGGCCGCGCAAATTGGCGCCACCGCCGTCAAGGAAGCGCTCGAAGCCGTGAGAGAAGGTCTCGACGCCGCCAAACTCGACAGCGAGCAGGCGCGCCACGATCTCGAGCGCGCCAAAGGTGATCTCGAGCGGGCCCGCCGCGAAGTCGAACGCGAGCGCTCGCGCAGCGATCGGGAACGCGTGACGCGCAGCGGCGACGTCCCACCTGTCCCGCCGGTTCCTCCCTCCGCGTCGAAACCGGCGATTGCGCCCATGCCGCCGAAGATTCCGATTCCCACCATCAGCGGCGGCAAACTCGTGACGGGCACGCTCAACGGCGGCGGCCCCGAGATCAGTGTCTCCACCATGAACGGCGACGTCGTGCTGCGGAAGCAGTGAGGGAGAGACGGGCGCCCCGCCCGTCCGGGTTTGAACTTCACGATGCCATCAAACGGACGAGCGGGCCGCTCGTCCCTACCAGCCCGCCTCCGTGGCGGGCTTTTCTTTTGGCACGCAACCTGTTCACCTGCACGCCGTGTCCAGCCAACGTCACGTCCACCGGGATTACAACGATCCCATCGCCCCGCCGCACCTCTGCCAGAACTGCCAGGCCGTATTGCGCGGGCCTTTTTGCGCCCAGTGCGGGCAACACGACGTCGACTATCACCGCTCGTTCTACCACCTGTCCCACGACCTGCTGGAAAATCTTTTCCACTTCGAGGGAAAGTTTTTCAGGAGCGTCGCCCGGCTGCTCGCTCAACCCGGCCAGCTTACTCAGGAGTTCAACGCCGGGCGTCGGCAGAGTCAGCTCAACCCACTGCGATTCTATATTTTCGTCACGGTCCTGTTCTTCGTGGGAGTGCACGCCCTGAACAACGGTCACCTTTTCGATTTCGATCGTAAACGCGCCGATCAGCTCTCCGCCGACATCTCGCGCAACATCAAGGCCGCGACCGCCGCCGCGGGCGAACTCAGCGCGGCGCAGTCGGAACGCGTTGGCGAACTGATCGGAGAGGCGACCGCGGAGAATCCAGGCCGCATCGACCCGGAAAAAATCAAAGAGATCATCGCGCGCGCGCGAAAAGAAGTGGCCGCCACCGCCGCGCGGAAAAAATCCGAAGCCGCCGCGACCGCCGAGGTGCCCGAAAAAAAGCGGGCGAGCAACCAGCCGACCATCCGGATCGACGAAACAGACCGGTTCGGCTTCGGCCGCGCGTTGAAGAAAAAAATCGAGGCGGGAGATCTCACACTGTCGCGCTTGTTCGACGAAATCGAGAGCCGCGTGCCGACGCTGCTTTTTCTGGGCATGCCCGTGTTCGCCCTGATTCTGAAGCTGCTCTATTGGCGGAGCGGACGCTACTACATCGAGCACCTGATTTTTTCGATTCACCTGCACACCTGGGCCTTCCTCGCGTTCATGGTGGGCAACGGATATTTCAAGTTGTCCGCGCTCGTGGCGTCGTGGCTGACGACGGTTTTCGCCTGCCTGCTGGTCGGCTGGATGGCGTGGTATATCTTCCGCGCGTTTCGCGTGGTCTATGTGCAGGGGAAGGGGAAAACCACCCTGAAGCTGGCGCTGGCTACCGGGAGCTACGTCATTACGTGGGTGGCGTTTACCGTGGGAATTACGATCGGGACGGTCGCTTGGCTCGTCTTGAAGTGACTGGGCGGCCGGCAGCTCTGTCCGCTGCCGCCTATTAGGTCGAGGGCACAAGCACAGCGCCCTATCTTTTATACGCACATCAACGTATTCCACCTTTGCGTGGAACGAGGTATTCTTGGTGTGCTCTCACCGTCCGTCTTCACGCTCATGCTTCCCGTCGTCATCGTCCTGCTGCTCCTCACCGCCCTCGTGGCCACCGAACCGTCCACTCCGGGCGGCAGCGATAGCAACCAGTAAGGGGCACCGTAGCCAGTTATCAGTGGGCAGTAAGCCGTGATCAGTATTACCCAGGCGGTATCCGTTAGCCTGAGTTCGTCAGTTGGCGCAGGGGGCGAAAAAAGTTTCAGAGGTAAGGCTTTCGCGGCGACGTTGCGCTTACGAGGGAGACGCGTGCGCCAAGGCAATGTAGTGCCGAACACCCTCT
>JANPIT010000990.1:0-1726 GCA_031425115.1 Opitutaceae bacterium
GGCGCGCGCCGGGACCGTGCGGTTGTCCTGGGTGACGATCTGGATGCTGTCGGCCTCGATCATCAGGTAGCCGATGGTGAGGATGAGGCCGTCTGGCCCGATCACCACGCCGGAGCCACTGCGCTGGCGACCGAGCGTCTCGGCGGAACGGGCGCCTTCAGCGACGCTGACGCTCACGCCGACCACTGCGGCATGGGCGCGCGTGAGCGCTTCGATGGTCGCCTGGGCGGCCGGTTGCGGTGCGGTCGCTGCTCCCGCTGCCGCGCCCGCCATCCAGATGCCCGCCACAGCCAGCCGAAACCAGACCCGGGAAATCAAAGCTCTGACACGCATGTCGACTCCTTGCGCGCGGCACATGCCACACAGCAAGAATGCTCCGGAATCGCCCGCCTTACAAGGGGAGGGCTGTTCCAAACTGAGGCAATTTGCTCAGGGCAGCACGCCGCGGCTTCGCAGCATCGCGATGATCTGCTCGACCGCATCATCCGGGCTGAGCTTGTCGGTCGCCAGGTGGAGCTCGGGCGCCTCGGGCACTTCATAGCGGGAGTCGATGCCGGTGAAGTTCTTCAGCTCGCCGCGCCGGGCCTTCTTGTACAGGCCCTTGACGTCGCGTTCCTCGGCCAGCGCCAGCGGAACGTCTACGTGAATTTCGAAAAACTCACCGTCCTCCACCAGCGACCGGGCCATCCTCCGCTCGGCCTGGAAGGGAGAAATGAATGCGGTGAGCACGATCAGTCCGGCATCCACCATCAGCTTGGCCACTTCGGCGACCCGGCGAATGTTCTCCACCCGGTCGGTGTCGGTAAATCCGAGATCCTTGTTGAGCCCATGGCGCACGTTGTCACCGTCGAGCAGGTAGGTGCGGTGGCCCATTGCGTGCAGCTTCTTCTCCAGCAGGTTGGCAATGGTGGATTTGCCGGAGCCCGACAAGCCGGTGAACCAGATCACGCTCGATTTCTGGCGGTTGAGCTCGTTGCGCGCGGCCTTGTTCACATCGACGTGCTGCACGTGGATGTTCTGGCTGCGCCGAAGCGCGAAGTTAATCAGGCCCGCGCCGACAGTGGCATTGGTCAGGCGATCGATCAGGATGTAGCCACCCGTGTCGCGGTTTTCCGTGTACGGGTCAAAACCCAGGGGACGATCGAGGTTGAGCGTACACACGCCGATTGCGTTCAGACCCAGCGTCTTGGCAGCCGTATGTTCCAGCGTGTTCACGTTGACCTGGTACTTTACTTCCATGACCGACGCGGTCACGGTCTGCGCGCCCATCTTCAAAAGAAAGAACCGCCCTGGCAGCAAGGGCTCTTCATGCATCCAGACGAGGGTGGTCTCGAACTGATCGGCCACGCCAGCTGGTGCATCGGCAGTCGAGATGATGTCGCCGCGCGAGATATCGACTTCATCGGCGAGCGTGAGCGTCACCGACTGACCCGCCACCGCCTGATCCAGATCGCCGTCGAATGTGACGATGCGTGCGACCTTGCTCTCTTTACCTGAGGGCTGCACACGAACGCGATCGCCGGGCTTCACGACACCACCCGCAATCGTTCCCGAGAAGCCGCGGAAATCGAGATCAGGGCGATTGACCCACTGCACTGGCAAACGGAAAGGCGCACGCTGCATGCGCTCTTCATCCACCTCTACCGTTTCCAGGTAGCCCATGAGTGTGGTGCCGCGATACCAGGGCGTCTTGTCGCTAGGCGCGGTGATGTTGTCGCCCTTGAAG
>JANPIT010000991.1:0-5229 GCA_031425115.1 Opitutaceae bacterium
CATGTTGGCCCCGCGAAAATCGAGCAGCAGGCTCACCTGTCCGGCCAGCAGGTTCGGCGCGATCTGAATGATGAAGAACGGCGAGATTTTGCGAAAACCGCCCGCCTTCCACGTGTCGTGCATGGCTTCCATCTCGGGTAGACCGCCCAGCCCCACTCCGAGATTCACGCCCATCCGCTCCGACGAGAGCACTGCTCGATGGGCGTCGAGTCCAGAATCTGCATACGCCTCCACCGCTGCGCCCACGCCGAGATGCGTGAAGCGGCCGAATTTTTTCACATCTTTGGCCGTGAGCGCCTGCGCCAGTGGCTCGCTGGCCGGCCGCGGGCGCAGCGGCGCAGGCAGGGGCCGCGCGGGATCGAAATTTCTCACCTCGCCCGCGATGTGCGCAGTGCAGCCCGTCGGATCGAAACGCGTGATGCGGCCGATGCCGCTCCGGCCGGCCACGAGCGAGGCCCAGGTGTCACTGGCGGTGTTGCCACAGGGTGTGACCGCGCCGATGCCGGTAATAACGACGCGACGGGTGGTGGTGGGTGGGTTTTGCATCGGAGAAAAAAGTGGGCACGCACGTTAGCACGTGCGCATGAAATCGTGCGGAGCGTGGGGCGCGGGACCCGCCGCGGCCGGCCGCTCGGATGCGGGCGGCTGACAGAACTGAGCGCGCAATTGTCGACGCATCGTGTGGAGCATGGAATCGCTCTCCGCCGGATCATCAACGGCGCGCGCGAACAAAAGCGCGCCCACCAGCGAACTCATCAACTGCGTTACGCGCGCTTTGTTTCGCCGCGGATCCGGATCGAGCCGCAGCGCCTCACCGAGACGCTTTAAATGCTGGGCGAACCCGCGCGCGTAGCCGGTCCGCGCGGCGCCCCGCAGGCGCACCATGTCGGCTCCGACCGCCACCACAAAACAGCCTGACCCACGATTATCGCGATGCCGCGGCCCCAAATAACTATCGATGAGTAAACGCGCGCGCGCCTCGGGTGTCGCTGCCACGGCGATGCGATCGAGGTTCGGCACCGCCGCATCAAACGCCGCCGCACACGCTTCGGCGACCAGCTCGGTCTTGTCCGCAAAGTGCGCGTAGAAGCCACCATGGGTGAGCCCAGCCCGCCGCATCACTTCGTCCACCCCGGTCTCCGCTACTCCGCGCTCCCGAAATGCCTGACTGGCCGCGTCCAGAATGCGCCGGCGAGTGGCTTCTTTGTGAGCGGGCGGATAACGCATCCCCGAAGATGAATGACGCTCGTCATATTAAACAAGTGGAAACCCAATCCGCGTTCTGCCGCGCCGGAAGGCGGCTTTGACTTTCCCTGGAGGCAAGATTTTGCTCCGCCCCCTTTTTCCGCCGTCCGCTCTCCCGCATTTCCGACCACATGCAGCAGCTTCACGCCTACTGGCGCATGGACTACATCGAAGCCCCGCGTTATCCCGCGGCGATGGGGCGGCCCTTCACGGAGCTACCGGCCCTCGGCGATGATCGCGCCGCGTTGATCGTGCACCGGTCCCGCCTGAGTTACCTCATCCTCAATCGGTTTCCCTACAACCCTGGCCACCTGCTCGCGGTGCCATTCCGGGACGTCACCGAGCTCACGCAATTAACCACCACAGAGCGCGCCGATCTTTTCGAGGAAATCGTCCTCGGCCAGCAATTGCTCACCGCCGCGCTGAAGCCGGACGGCTTCAACATCGGTTTCAATCTCGGTTCCTCCGTCGCCGGCGGCAGCATCGCGCACCTCCATGGTCACATCGTCCCGCGGTGGAGCGGCGACAGCAACTTCATGCCCGTCCTCGGCCAGACGCGTATACTGCCGCAGTCGCTCGATGCGACCTGGGAAAAGGTCGCCGCGGCGGCGGCCACACTCCCGAAGATCGGCTGAAGACTCTTTCTCTTTCCTCTTTCTCTTTATCTTTCTCCCCGACCAACACTCAGCTCTCCACCGCTCCCAAGCCGGAAAAAAGAGAACGAGTAAGAGAAAGAGGAACGAGTAAGATCCAACCGGCCAATTACCCTCCGTGTCTTCCAAAACCCTCCATTTCGCCTCCCCCCGCCACCTCAGTTCACTCTTCGGCGGACGTGAGGAAAACCTCGTCCACGCCGAACGCGCCCTCGGGGTGAAGCTCACCACCCGCGAGGACTGGATCAAGATCGAGGGCCCGGCCGACAAGACCGCGCTGGCCGAATCACTCTTCGGGTTCCTCGATAAATCGCGCACGCAAGGGATGACGATCCGCACCCCGGATTTTCACCGGATCGCCGATGCGTTTGCGCGCGGCGAGGGCACGCAGCTTCAGACCTTGCTCGATGCGCCGCTCGTCATCGCGACGAATCGCAAAACGATCGTGCCGAAAACGCTCGGCCAAAAACTCTACCTGCAATCGATGCTCGCCCACCCCGTGGTGTTTGGCATCGGTCCCGCGGGGACCGGCAAGACCTATCTCGCGATGGCCGCCGCCGTGCACGCGCTGCTCAAGAATCAGGTCGAACGCGTCATCCTCACCCGGCCCGCCGTCGAAGCCGGCGAGGCGCTCGGTTTCCTCCCCGGCGACCTGCGGGAGAAAATCCTACCTTATCTTCGCCCTCTCTACGACGCGCTGCACGACATGCTCGACGCCGAGGATGTCGCCCGCCTCACCGAAAAAGGCGTGATCGAAATCGCGCCGCTCGCCTACATGCGCGGCCGCACCCTCTCGCGAGCCTTCATCATCCTCGATGAGGCCCAGAACACCACCCCCGAACAAATGATGATGTTTCTCACGCGACTCGGAGAAGACTCCCGCATGGTCGTGACGGGCGACATCACGCAGATCGACCTCCCCCGCTCCAAACAAAGTGGCCTCCTCGAGGTCCGGCATATCCTGTCAGACATTCCCGGGATCGATTTCCACACCTTTAGCGGCGCCGATGTCGTGCGCCACCCGTTGGTAGGCAAGATCATCCAAGCCTACGACGCCTACCGCAATCCCATCGCCAACGAAAACTCCCGGGAGGAGAAGCGGTAAAATTGTCAGGTAAATGAGCGTGGCAACAGCCCGCAGAGGGTGTTTCCTTCCCGCTCCCGCCTTCGACCGTCGCCAGCCTAACGATGTCCGTCCGCAACCAGCTCAAGCTTCTCGTCGGCGGCCTCGGTGCCCGCCGCGGCAGCCGCCCACCCGGTAGCCTCGCGCCGTCCGCGATGGGCGAGTTTCTCGAACGCAGCCGGCTGATCGCCGCGCTCATCTTCATCGTCACGGTCGCAGCGATCGTGCTCATCAGCTGGGTCGGCATCACCACCCTCGATGCGCCGATCTCGATCAACCAGATCGCCAGCAGCCGCGTGTCCGCGCTCGTGCCCTTCACCTATGAGAGCGCGCAGAAAACCCGCGCCGCGCGCGACCAGTTTCTGGATACAGTGCCTCCGGTATATCGCCTCGATCAGGAAGCGCTGCGCCGCTTCGAGGCCGGAGCGCGCATGCTGCTCACCCAGCTCGCCGCGCACGAGAGCACCGCGCCCGGCAACAGCCCCACCCTCCTCGGCCGCCGCGCCGAACTCTCGCGCATCGCGGATACCTTCAACTCCCACGGCCCCTACCACGCGACTCCCGAGGACATCGCGGCCGTCCTGGCGATCGGCGACGCCAAGTCGCGCTCCGAGATTTTTGAGAACGGCCTCGCCACCCTCCGCGACCTCTACGCCCGCGGCGTCACCGACTCCGCGCTCGGAAACCTGAGCCCCGGCAACGCCATCGTGTTCCAAATCGCCCGGCCCGACGGCGAGGTCGGCCAGCGCTCCGTGCAGACCCGCGAGGAAGCCCTCACCGCCCTGCGCGTCAGCCTCGGTGCAGGCAATTTTCCGCGCCAATCCGTCCAGGCCGTCTTCCGGCTTTTTCTCTTCGGCGTTAGCGCCAACGTCGTCTTCGATCGCGCCGCCACCAGCGCCCGCCACGTTTCCGCCACCAAGGCCCTCAAGCCCGTCGTCGTCAACGTGCCGCGCGGGCAAGCCATCGTCGACGCCGGCGACCTCGTGACGCCCGAGCAGCATGAAATGCTCGTCGCCCACCGGAAGTATGTCCGCCAACACGGCGACAGCGACGTGCGCGAAGGCCTTGCGCTCTTCGGCCGCGTCCTGCTCGTGCTGGCCATGGTGCTCGCCTCGCTGATCTACATCCGTATCGAGGATCCCGAGACGCTGCGCAGCAACGTCCGCTGCGGCCTCCTCGCCCTCGTCGTCATCGTCAATCTCGCGCTCGTGCGCGCCAACTACTCGCTCGGCGGCGCCGAGTTTTTCGTCCGCGATGGCTCCTGGGCGTCGACGCTTCCCTACATCGCCCCGACCGCTTTTGCCCCTCTGATTGTCGCCATTCTGATCGATGCCGGCTCGGGCATTTTCATGGCGCTGCTGATCTCGATCTTCACCGGCGTGATCTACGGCAACCGCCTCGACCTGCTCGTGATGACGTTCCTCGCCTCGCTCGTCGCGATCTTCTTCGGGCGCGACGCCCGCCGCCGCGGCCTTCTCGTCCGCGCGGCCGGCTCCGGCGGACTCACCGTCGCCGCGTTTGCCGCGCTGATTGGTTTCGCCGATCAAACGCCCATCGACACTCTCGTCCGCCAGATGGTCGCAGGCCTGGGCACCGGCATTCTCACCGGCATCGGCGTCGTCGGACTGCTGCCCGTCCTCGAATCGCTTTTCAAACGCACGACCGACATCACGCTGCTCGAGCTGACGGACTACAATCACCCGCTGCTGCGTCACATGCAGCTCGAAGCTCCCGGCACTTACCACCACTCGCTCGTGGTCGCCCAGCTCTCGGAAAATGCCGCCAACGCCATCGGCGCGAACCCGCTCATCGCCCGCGTGTGCGCGCTTTTTCACGACGTCGGCAAGACCACGAATCCCCAGTTTTTCGTCGAGAACCAGCGTGACCGCTCCGATCCCCACGCCGACCTCGCTCCCGCCGAATCTGCGCGGATCATCAAGCAGCACGTGCCGGACGGCGTGGAACTGGCCCACAAGCACCAACTGCCCCGCTCCGTCGTGGATGTCATCCAGCAACACCACGGCACCACCCTCGTCCGCTATTTCTACCAAAGGGCAGTCGAAGCCTCGCGCACGCCGTTTCTCCCCGCCCCGCGCAAACGCGGCGCGCCGCCCGAAACCGCCATCGTCATCTCACCGCCGAGCGTGCCCGCGCTGCCTGACGCCCAGGAATTCCGTTATGACGGCCCGCGGCCCCAGTTCAAGGAAA
>JANPIT010000992.1:0-1572 GCA_031425115.1 Opitutaceae bacterium
CGCCACCTTTGATCAACTCAGTGTCACGGGCAGCGGCACTGAGGAGTGTGCGCGCACGATCTGTCGCAGGTGAGCACGGTGGAATTTACGAACGTGCAGTGAAGGCTCCTCCGGGAGCACGCGAGACTTGCGGCGGCAGGGTGGGAGCCTAGTTATTGCGGCACCCCTCCACGCCCCATGCATTCTTTCCATATTTCGCGCCGTGCATTTTTTAAACGCTGCAGTGCCGCCGCGGCGATGACGGGGCTGCCGCTCTGGTTCGTGGAGCGCACCCTCGCGGCGGAGTCCACTCCGGCGAAGAAGCTCGGGCTGAACGATCGGCCGGGCGTCGCCTTGATCGGCTGTGGCGGGCAAGGCACGCGCGATGCGCAGAACGCGGCGAGTTGGGGCGACATTCTTGCGGTGTGCGATGTGGATTCGCGCCACGCGACGGCCGCGGCGGCAAAACTCGCGGTCGAGGGCAAGCCGGCGCCGAAGGTCTACGCGGATTTTCGCGAGCTGCTCGCGCGCGATGACATCCACGTGCTGGTCAATGGCACGCCTGATCACTGGCACACGCTCGTCAATCTCGGCGCCGCGCGCGCAAAGAAGGATGTGTATTCCGAGAAGCCGCTCACGCTGACAATCGACGAAGGCCGGCGTCTCGTGCAGGCCGTGAACAAAAGCGGAATCATCCTGCAAACGGGCACGCAACAGCGCAGCTCTCAGCGTTTCCGGTTGGCGTGCGAACTCGTGCGGAACTCGCGGATCGGCCAGCTGAAGTCGGCCAACGTCTGGTTGCCGGCAGGCCTGCGCGAGGGGCCGTTCGCCACCGCTCCCGTGCCGAGCGAATTGAATTGGGACTACTGGCTCGGGCAGGCGCCGAAAATCGATTACGTGCCGCAGCGCTGCCATCGGACGTTTCGCTTTTGGTATGACTACTCGGGCGGCACGATGACCGACTGGGGCGCGCATCACAACGACATCGCCTATTGGGCCATTGGCCTGCTCGCGCCGCGCGAAGTCGAGTCGCGACCACTGGTCGAGCCGATCGCTGGCGGTTTCAATACGTTCAGCGAATACGAGGTGAACTACACCTATGCGAACGGCATCAAGCTCAACATCCGCACCACGCGGGATGAGAATTTTTCTGGCGCGAAATTGAAGGAAGGCGGCCAGCGCAACGGTATCCGTTTTGAGGGCACGGAGGGCTGGATCTGGGTGAATCGCGAGCAGATCACCGCGAGCGATCCGGCGATGTTGAAAACGCCGCTCCCCGACGGCGCCGTTAAGCTCTACACGAGCGCCAATCACATGGAGAATTTCTTCGACTGCGTGCAGTCGCGGAAAGCCCCGATCTGCGATGCCGAGACCGGCCACCGCTCGGCGACGATGTGTCACCTCGGCGCGATTTCGCTGCGCACCGGCCGCAAGCTCACGTGGGACGCGCAGACGGAGCGCTTCGTCGGGGAATCGGCCGCGGAGGGAAATGCGCACGTGGCGCGAAAACTACGCGCGCCTTACGATTACAGCTTCGTGGCGTAACGTGCAGGTAGGGCGGGCAGGGCAGGCAGAGCTAACCATGCGCGCGCG
>JANPIT010000993.1:0-6954 GCA_031425115.1 Opitutaceae bacterium
GTCGTCGCCACGCCTGAACCCGCGACGGCGCAGTTGCTCGCTCACCTCGGCCTGCGCCTGCCCAAAGGCCCGCGTATCATCGCGAATGTAGTGCCGAAAATCGCCTCCGAATCGGCGTAAGCTCTTGCATCGCAACAAAAGCGTTCGGCGAACTGACGAACTCGGGTTAGCGTGGACTTGCCGCCGCGAGTTCCGCGTCCCCGCACGTCTACCGATAATCCGCGCCCGTCAGGCTCTCCAGCACCGAGCGTTGCCACGCGCGCAACTGCTGCTCGAGTTTTTTCGCCTCGCCCGCGTGCGCCGCGATCACGTTCGTTTTTTCTGCTGGATCGGCACGCAGGTCGAATAACTCGACGCCCGTTCCGCGAGCGCCGTCGACCACGAGCTTGAAACGGTTGTCCACAATCGCGGCCGAACCCGCGATGTCCGCTTCCCGCACCGCCGGGTAATGGAAATTCTGGAAATTACGCGTCGCCGTTCCATCCGGCCCCACTTTCGCCAAGGGTGTCGTGCCTTTCTGCAGCTCCAGATCGATATACGGCTTCGGGTCGGCCCCGCGCGCCAGCGCGCCCTGCCAAAAACAAATCGGCCTCGCCCGCTCCGTCATTTTTCCCTCCAGCAGGGGCACCAGACTCAAGCCATCCAGCGTCCGCTTCGGGACCGGCGCGCCCGCCAGTTCGCACAGCGTCGGCAACATATCGGTCGTCACGGCGTTGATCGCACTCGCGCGCGGGCGGGAGATTTTCGCCGGCCACTCGATCACGCCCGGCACCCGGATGCCGCCCTCGTAGATATTCCCTTTGTGCGAACGAAACGGCACGGTCGCGACCGCTTCCTGCGGCGTCCCGTTGTCGCCGCAATACCACAGGAGCGTGTTCGGGCGCAGCCCTGTCCCGCCGAGGTGCGTGCGGAGCTCACCGATCGCGCGATCCATCGCCGTGATCTCCGCGAAACGCTCGCGCAGCACGTCGCGCTGCAGCCGATCCACGGTGCGGCCCGTTTCATTCGAGGTCAGCTTCACCTGCCTCGCGCCGAAGGTCGCGGGTAACGCATCATAAAGCGCGAGGTCCTTCGCCAGCGCCTGATACGGCTCGTGCGGCGAGCCAAACCAGATCACCAAGAAGAACGGCCGCCCCGCCTGCTTCGCCCGGTCGATGAAACGGATGGCTTCCGCCACTACGATCGCCGAGCTCTCGCCCTTGATGACTTCCGGCGGCCCCCCGTTGCGCGAGAGGCTCGGATCGAGCTCGAAGAAATTATCGTGCGAGACCCATTCCTCGAAGCCCATCGCGCCCGGATTCGTCGGTGACGCCGCCTTCACCGGCCCGAGATGCCACTTCCCGAAATGCCCCGTCGCGTAACCCGCCTCGCGCAACACGCGCGCGACGCCGATCTCCTCCGGTCGCACCGAAAACCCCGGGTTGAACGTGCCATAGCGATGGTGGTGCCGGCCCGTGATGACCGTGCCGCGCGTCGGCGAGCAACTCGACCCGCCCGAGTAAAAGCGATCGAACCGCAGCCCCGTCGCCGCCATCTCGTCGAGCACGGGCGTCTTCACATACGGATGCCCGTTATACCCCGTCTCATCCCACCCATGATCATCGCCCATCAGCAAAATGATATTGGGTCGGTCCGCCGCCACGGTCGCTGCCGCGAGGCCAAGAAACCACCCGGCCAGAATCCAAACGCGCAAGAATGAGGGGTTCATCGCAACGCAGTTGAACGCCCTCGCCGGGCTGCCCGCGATGCCAAAAATCAGTCGCGAAGTCGTGATTCGAACCCCTTGGAAGCGTTTCAGTTCATCGAGAAATTTCTCCACAGCCTCACGTCCGCCGTCCTCGAAGAGGTCGGCACGGTGAACAACCTCACGGGCGACGGTTTTCTGGCGCAGTTTGGCGTGGCCCTCGCTCTCGGCCACGATCATCCAGCTCGCGCGTTTTGGAAGGGATGATCGACGCCGAGAACCGCATCGTGCCGCATCCGCTAAAGTAGGACGCCGCCCGCGCCGCGGGGCGCCGTGAAGTTTACGCAGTCCGTTCTTCACATAAAAGCCAAGTTCGCCTTTGCTCGACGCCGACGGCTCTCCGGCAGGCGTAGTGGCGTTTTCGTGGAGCCGCCTTCCGACTCACTATGAAACCGTCCCGTCCCGCTTCCCGCCCAAGCCTCCCAGCCTTTTCCCGGCGGCGGATGGGTGGGTTCACGCTGCTCGGGGTGGCGCTGTCCCTGCTCGCAGTCGGGCTCGCGGTCTACATCGCGCTCAGGGAGGTTCGCAAGTTTCGGCACCGTGCCCAGCGCGAACAGTTCATCACCGACCTCGGCACGCTCGCTGCCGTCTTTGAAAAATATCGCGCCCAAAAAGGCGAATGGCCCGCCGGCACCCACGCCGAGCTGCGAACTCCGCGGGGCATGGAATCACTCCTCGCTGAGACTCCCTGGCTCGCCGGCCCCCCCTTCGGCGGCACCTACGATTGGATTCCCCCGCAGCTCGCGCCTCCGCCTGCGCCCCCGCCGCCGCCAGACCCCGACGCCCCCGCCCAACCGGCCGCCGTGGAAAAGAAGCCTGCCGCCAAAACGCCCCTGTCGACCAGCGGTTTGATCGCCGTCAGCGCGTTTTCGCCGACGCCGCCGCTCCCCCTCACCGAGGAGGACCTACGCTATATCGACGAGAAACTCGACGATGGGAACCTCGCGACCGGCCGCTTCCGTGCGGGCTTCAACCGGTGGCCCACCTACACGGTGAACGCGCGGCCCTAATTCCCGCGCCGCCCCCTTCGTCCACTTCGAGCCCATCTCCGCCCTGATGTTCAACGTCACCGTCGTAAATCTTTCCAGCACCGCACGCACCCCGATCGAGGCCGGCGGGCCCAACGATTTGGGCCTGCTGTCTCCGAGCGAGCTGACCGCGCTGCTCGACGCATTTATCGAAGTCGACGCCGTCGAGAACATGAAAGCCGAGCCGGAAGTGCGCGTGCAGAACCGCCGCCACCGTTTCATCATCCGCACCGGCAATCGAAAGCTCACCCTGCAGGACGCCCGCAACCTGTCCGAGCCCGCGTATGAACTCACTGCGAGTGAGATTATCGCCGAACTGGACGGCTCCGCGGCCGCCAAACGCACCGCGGTCCCCTTTCCCACCGCGGCGCGAACCGACCAGGCGCCCACTTACGGCGACACCGGCAGCGGCGTGCCACTCGCCCCGCGCGTGGTCGTCGAACCCAAATTTCCGTGGGTGCCCTTGGTCCTCGTTGTCCTGCTCAGCGGCTATATTGCTTACGACCTGTGGACGGAGCCCGCCGCGAGCGACCAACCCGCGCTCGCTCCACTCACCACCGCCGAACGTCTCTCAGAGGACGCTTCTCTCACCGGTGTATATATGACCGGGAGCGAGCCGGGGAAACACGGCCTCATTCTGCTGGGCGACGGCAAATTGAAACTATTCCGCGTTACCGCCCAAGCCGCCCCGGGCGTGGCTTACGGCAACTATCAATTCGGCCGGCTCGACGGCAAACTCTGCCTCAGCACCGATCAGCCCGGCGGCCTGATCAAGGTCATCGATCGTCAGTCCCTGGAATTCTGCGGTGAGATCTTTAAACGCATCCAGTAATCTCCGGCGCACCGCCACGCGCGCGTTCACCCTCGTCGAAGTGGCGGTGAGCGTTTTTGTGCTCTCGCTCGTGCTCACCACGGCGATCACCACCGCGCAGCGCGCCTACAGCACGCTCGATACCGCCCGCAATATCTCCACCGCCAGCACCATCCTCCAAACTCAAATGGAGAATGAGCGCCTGTTCACCTGGGCGAAAATAACCGACACCACGTATCAGCCGACCTTGGGCAGCACGTTTCTGCGCAATCCCACCGTGGCCGGCCGCTTCACGATCTCGCGCGCCGTCGCGGCCGTCTCCGGCCGCACCACGCAGGTGCAAGTCACGTTGACCGTGCGCTGGCGCAACTACGACGGCCGCAGCCTGGCGCGCAGTTTCACCACCTATTACACCCAGGGCGGACTCAATGACTTCTATGCGGGCAAATCATAGCGTCGCCCGCCAGCGCTCGGGCGGCTTCACGCTCGTGGAGGTCCTGGTCGCCGTCACGATCAGCGTGTTCGTCCTCGGCGGTGTGCTTGCGGCCAACCTCCAGATCATGCGCGGCGGTGTGCGCCTCTCGCACTACGTCGAGATGGATTCCCAGGTGCGGCGCGCGCTCGAATTTCTCTCCCGCGACCTCAAGGCCGCTACCGCGATCACCTGGAACGGCAGCAGCGATCTCACTCTGACCCTGCCGGTCAGCGGAGGCGGCACCACGCAGGTCACCTACGCATGGACCTCCGCCAGCGGCACCTTCTTCCGCGTCGCTGGCGCCAGCAGCGCCACCTTGGTCGGCCGGCTGGAGCTGGTGCGCGGCATCCCGACGCTGTCCGACGGGAGCGCCGGTCTCACCTTTGCCCGCTTCGACCGCGATGGCGTCGCCACCACGACCAACGCCGCGACCAAAAGTATCCAGGTTAACATGACGGTCGGCCGCAGTGCCCGGGGCGCGGGCGCCGGCAGCACGACCATGGTCTCTGCCACGTATACTTTGCGCGCCAAACCGCTCACATGAGGCCGCTTCCCTGCCGCCCGTTGCGTCTGCCCACTCGCCAGCGCGGGAGCGTGCTGATCACCGCCATGCTGATCGCAACCGTGCTGGGCGTCGCGCTCGTCGGCTACCTGATGCTCAGCAAGTCTTCGCTCAAACTCGCCCACCGCACCCTGTTCGTAAACGATGCCAGCAACCTCGCTGAAGCCGGGCTCGAGGATGCGCTCTATAGCTTCAACCAGGTGAACGCGGGCACCACGACGGCCACGGCGTGGTCGGGCTGGACGATCTCGGGCAGCACCGCCCGCCGCACCCTGCCGCAGTTCAACCGCAACCAGAGCGGCGTCGGCACCGTGAAAGTTTTCGTCAACGACTATAACGGCGGCGGTAATCCGTATGTCATTTCGCAGGCCACGATCACGCCCTTTGACGGCGGCGCGCCGATCGTGCGCGTAATGCGGATCGGCATGAAGCAGTCCGGTTTGTTCATCAACGGGCTGGTCGCACTCAACGGCCTGAGCCTCAAAGGCCAACCCTTCATCGACAGCTTTAATTCCAATCCCACGAACAGTCCGACGGGGCCATGGCTACCCTATAGCACCGCGCTCAGCTCTGCGAATACTACAGTGATCGTCATGGGTGGCACGGTTGATCTCGGAAATGGTAATATTAAGGGCAATCTGGCGCTGGCAGCGGGCGTCGCGCCTCCACCGGCGTCGCAGGTTTCGGGTTCAATCCAATCCAACTTCTCGGGCACCTTCCAAATGCCGGCCTATCCGACCGCCGCGGGCGTCTCCAAAAGCTATTCACTGGGTGGCACCGTCCCCGCGCTTTTACCCGTCGCAGGCCACACGCCTGCATCCGACGGTCGCTATTACTACTTCACCAACGGCGCCGCCATTAAGAATACAACCATCGTCACGGGCACCAACGTTACCATCGTCGGCACGAACACCTCCCTTAGTTCGGGCGTGACCGTGAGCAATGCAGCGACCCTCGCTGTATATATGGACGGGGTCATCGACGCGGATAGCAAGGGCTCACTCAACAATAGCAACTGGGCGGGCGCGCTGCAGATCTACACCACCACCATTAACGAGTGTAAGATCAGTGGCAACGGGGAGCTGCGCGCGAGCTTGTTCGCTCCGAACGCCGCGATGAAGGCCAGTGGTGGTGGGTCAAGCGGGGCGCTCGTGGGCGCCTTCGTCGTCAAGAGCATGACTGCCACAGGTAAAATGAGTTTCCACTACGATGAAGCGCTTAAACTTTTGAGCACCGCGGGTGGTGGGAGTCGCTGGTCCGTCAACTCGTGGTCGGAAGTTCGCCTCGAGTCAGACCTCTCTGCGCTCAGCAGCTCGACCGGCAATTTCCTGCCCTAGCGCGGAAGCACGCCAGGTTCGCCACCAGTGGCTGCGAGCGCCAGCGAGTGGTGCCCCGGGTGCGTCCACTCGCTGGCGCTCATAGCTACCACTGCGGGTGCACGTCACGCTATTATCGATACGTGACCGGCCTTCGGCCCTTGCATTGCCCTTCCTGAAATTTCGCTTGTGCGGCCAAAGCGGCAGCCACTCCCTTGCTGCATTCCTGCGTCAGAGAAAGAGATTCCGCGGCGTTCCCGTCCCACTGGGATCGTTGTCGTCGCCTTGCTGCTGCTCAGCGCGCTCAGCCTCATGGGCTGGCGGCGCTACGCGCGTTCGCGCGCTTCCACCACGACTGCGTCCCAAGCGACCGCCTCGACCGCTCCCACGACTCCAGCGTCCACGCCAACTCCCGAGCCAATGCCGTCGACCGTGTCGTCCGCAAACCCATTGGCGATCGCTAGCGCGGCCGCGGTCGCGCCCAGCACCGATCTCCAAGCCACCATCGCCGCCAATCTCGTGCCGGGCCGCATGGTGTTCCTCGACTTCATCCTCGATGCCCGCGGCCTGCGCCTCGTCGGCGCCACCGGGGCAGCGGGTCGCGCCAAGGATCAGGGCGCGCGCAGCGGCTTCGGTTTTGTGCACTACGAGGTGCTCGGCGCCGATGGTTCGGTGCTCCTCTCCAGCTCCGTCGAAGATCCCACTCGCCGCCGGATCGAATATCCCGCCGAATCCAACGACGGTCGCATCGCGAGCAAAGTAATCTTCAGCGACGAGGGCCCACTCGCCGTTCGCCTCCCCGGCGAGATCCCCGCCACCCGCATCGTCTTCTACCGCGACCGCAATCCCCTCGTCCCCGGTGGCGCTCTCGGCCGCGAGCCCCTCGGCACTTTCGATCTCCGCCCCCAACCCTAAATCTCTTCCCGCTCTCCCGGCGGCTCTCCCCCCAAGATCTCCACCGTTTTCTCGTCCGCGCGTCCCGCGAAGTAACGGTCCAGCACGCGGTGGAAAACGGAGC
>JANPIT010000994.1:0-2599 GCA_031425115.1 Opitutaceae bacterium
CCGCCCTTCACGCCGTGGTCGAGTCCGCGGTAAACGGTCATGTGCTTGCGCACGTCCCAGAGCGGCTTGAGCAGCGTGGTCTGCTCGTAGGCCGATCCGGTGGTTTCCGGGAAGAGATGCTTGGTTTGAAACCCGAGCAGATTGCCGATCGCGACGAAGCGCTTTGCGCCGGTGCCGGCGCCCTTGGAGACCTGCACGGCGGAGTTGCCGCCGACGGCGCTGGCCAGGATCGACGGCAGCGCGGGCAGGGCGATGGAGGCACCGAGAGATTGAAGGATGAAGCGACGACGGTTCATGGGTTTCATAGGCGAGGGGAGGTTGGGGATTCTGAGAATGAAGCAACGAGACGCGCGTCGCGAAAATGCAGGTCGAAAGGGTTCAAGGTAGCGTAGTCTGCGGGATGAGCACGGAAACATGCACGTCGTCCAGGTAGTGCGGCGAAGCCTCCCCGGAAGAATCGTCCGCCGGGCCGGCACCGAGGATGAACACGAGACTCTGGGCGCCGCTGGGCAAAGGCATTTTCAGCGAGAACGTGTGCCACCCGCGATCTCCGGGTGCGGTCTCGAACCGCTGCGCCACGGACGCGACGCCATCTTCCTGAGACTTTGGCCAAAAGCTTTGCGTCGCCTGCTCGGGCGTTTCGCGGAGAGCGAAGGCGCGGATTAGGTAGCGCGAGGGCACGTCACTATTGGCCGCGAAGAACGAAGCTGTCACCTGCACCTCGGCATAGCCGGCAACGTCAGGCATCGGCAGCGAGCGAAGATCGAGCACCTGATAGGCCCGGAACGGCAGGTTCTTCACGTTCTTTTCCCGCGAGATCGGCTCCAGCCGGAGCATTCGCCGGCCCTCCCGCGGCTGCACTCCGTTCTCTGTTGTCACCACCGTGGCCGAATCAGCACCCCATTGTCCGACACCGTTTGGCACGCCTCGCGCCACAATCGTCTCAGCGCTCTCCAGCCCCGGATTGTAAACCACCAGCGGCACCTTTTTCACCACGCCCGCGCGTTGCGCCACCAGCCCATACACCACCGACGTGCAGAGCATGCCGCACACGATTCCCGCCGCCGCCGCGGTGAGCGGGCGCCGTGAGAACCAGCGCGGGAAGCGAGCCACTTTTGCCGGCGCCTCTGGCGGCGCCGGGTCCAACAACGAGACGATGCTATCATCCCGCAGCCGGTGGATCAGCGCGTGCTCATCGACCATCAGGCGCGCCATCGTAGCGCGGGCGGCGGAGTCGTTGCGCAGCAGTTCATTGAGCGTGGCTCGCGCCGCGTCGTCGTGGGTATCGCGCACGGCCTGAAGCAAGGCGAGCAGCCGGTGATCGAGGGACGTGGAATCTGGGTTCATGGCGAGAGGCGGAGTTGACGCTCGATGCACGCGCTGAGCTGCTCACGCAGCCGCAGCAAAATCATTTTCACCGCGCTCTCGCTGCGGCCGGTGATGCTGGACAGCTCGCGCACCGCGCGTCCCGCGATGTAGTGATTCCGAAGCAGGTCGCGGTGCTCCGGCTTCAGTTTCTCCAGGCACGCATCCAGCGCCTCGCGGCGGTCCTCGAACTGCGCCGACGCGGTCTCGGTCTCCGCAGTCATCGCCTGCACGACGTCCTCGTCGAAGACCAGCCGGTCACGCATGCGATCGCGGAGATGGGACAGCACGGTGAATCGCGCCACCGCAAACGCCCACGGCAGAAACTCCGTCTCCGGGTCCCACTCCCCGGACTTCTCCCACAGTTTCACGCACGTCGCCTGCAGCGCTTCCCGGGCATCCTGCCGGTGAGCCAACTGTGTGTGGCAAAACGCCTCCAACGCCGGCTGATGCCGGGTCAGCGCCGCGATGAATCGCGCCGGGTCGTGGGGAGGAACGGACATGGAACGGGGTTGATTCCAGCTGAGGCGGCCCTGGTCACATTTTTGTGGGAGATGCTCGAAACAGGGTGACGTTTCCAGGATGGGTGGATTGAAGAGAGTGAACGAGCGGCGCGTTCAGGCGTGAATCCCGTGATCGCGCAGCCAGCCCAGCGAAGCGGCGGTGTTGGGCGTGGGGATATATTCCAAGCCGACCCAGCCCGCGTAGCCGCTTTCGTCGAGCTGACGGAAGATCCAGGGAAAATTGATCTCACCGGTGCCGGGCTGGTGCCGGCCGGGATTGTCCGCGATCTGGATGTGCCCGATGCGGGCGAGGTGCTGGCGGAAGGTGGCGGTCAGCTCGCCCTCCTCGCGCTGGGCGTGGTAGAGGTCGTATTGCACGCGGACATTGGGCAACGCGACCTCGTCGAGGAGCCGGATCGCGTGTTCGGTGCGGTTCAGGAAGAACGTGGGAATGTCGTAGTGATTGATCGGCTCGATGACCAATTCGATGCCGTGCGCGGCCAGCGCGCCGCCGGCGAAGCGGACGTTCTGCACGAGGGTCTGCCAGTGCTCGTCGTCGCTGCGGCCGGCGATCCGTTTTCCCGCGAGGCAGTTCAGCCGGTTAACCCCGAGGAATTGTGCGTATTCGATCGCCTTGGACACACCGTTGCGAAACTCGTCGCTGCGGCCCGGCAGGGCGCCGATGCCGCGTTCCCCGGCCGCCCAGTCGCCGGCGGGCAAGTTGAAGAGCA
>JANPIT010000995.1:0-6531 GCA_031425115.1 Opitutaceae bacterium
CGCACACGAGCTACGACCTGCGCCTGGGCAAAAAAACTCGCACTCGTCTCCAACTCAACGTCTCCAACCTCCTCGATGAGCAGGACGTCGTTTATACGGCCTTCACGTCCAACGCGGCCGCGGGTGGCGACGTCCCCAACACGTTCCGCTATCAGACGCCGCGGAAATATTCGTTGAGTGCCACGCTCAACTTCTGAGCGCAGCCGAACGGGAACCCTGACCGCCCCATCTTCACATCCGGATTTCATCCACGTGCTACCACGTCTCCTTTCAACCCGGCTCGGAGTCCTTTTCGTCTTCCTCGCTGCCGCCGTCCACGCTGCGCCGGATACGAAATTCACCTGGGAAACACCGCCTGGCTGGACCGAGACGCGGGGTGGGGCGGGAGGAAAAATCATCCGTGTCACCACGCTCGCGGACAGCGGTCCGGGCTCGCTGGCGGCGGCGTTGGCCACCGCGGGACCGCGCGTAATCGAATTCACGGTCGGCGGTATGATCGATCTCGGCGGGCGCTCGTTGAAGGTCGCGCAGCCATTTGTCACCATCGCCGGTGAAACGGCGCCGAGCCCCGGCATCACGCTCACCAATGGCGGCATGGGCGTCGGCACGCATGATGTGATCGTCCGGCATATCCGGATACGACCGGGGGCGGGCACGCGCGCGCCCAAAAGCGGCTGGGAGGTCGATGGCCTCGCCACTGGCGGCGGCGCGCACGACGTGATCGTTGATCGCTGCTCGCTCACCTGGGCCACCGACGAAAATCTCAGTGCTTCAGGCCCGCGCTTCAACGGCGCGACCGTCGCCGAGTGGCGGAAAAATACTTCTCACCGCATCACGTTTAGTCACTGCATCATTGGCGAGGGCCTGAACGAGTCGACTCACGCCAAGGGCTCGCATTCGAAAGGCACGCTCGTCCACGACAACGCCAGCGACATCGCGATCGTCGGGAATCTCTACATCAGCAACGACGACCGGAACCCGTTCTTCAAAGGCGGCGCCCGCGGCGTGGTGGTAAACAATCTCATCCACAATCCCGGCCGACGGGTGATGCAGTTCGCCCTCAACCCCGGTGAGTGGACCGGTCACCCGTTCGAGCGCGGCGTGATGCTGATCGTCGGCAACGTCGCGCGCAAAGGCGCGAGCACCGCGGCTAAGATTGCATTTTTGGAGTCGATGGGACCGGCCGACGTGCTGTTGCGCGACAATCAGTTCTTCGATGCCAGCGGAGCAGGTTTACCCGTTTCCGTGATGCGGCGCGATCGGGAGAAAGGCCTAGTCGCCCATGAAATCGGGACCGATCTCCGAATGCTGGATACGCCGCCGTTCTGGCCATCGCGGTTGAAAGCGCGCCCCGCGACTGAGACCGCCGAATGGGTGCTGGCGAATGCCGGCGCGCGCGCCTGGGACCGCGATGCGATCGATCGCCGGCTGATCGAGGAAGCGCGCACCGGCGGCGGTAGAATCATCGACTTCGAATCCGAAGTCGGTGGGCTGCCCCGGCCCTGATCCCTCGAGGCGGGGTGGGGCACGGGCTTGCATCCGACGAATCAACGCTACATCCCGCTCGCGACCCCATGCCTCCGTCGGACCCCGAGACTGCCCGTTGGTTTGTCGAAGAAGTGCAGCCGCACGAATCGGAGCTGCGCGCCTATCTCCGCGCAAAATTCTCGGCGCATCTTGATATCGACGACCTCGTGCAGGAGACCTACGCGCGGCTGCTTCAGGCGCGCGAGCAGGCGCCCTTGCGCTCGGCCAAAGCGTATCTGTTCACGACGGCGCGCAACGCCGCCTTCGATTATTTTCGCCGGCGAAAAATTGTTGCGATCGACGGCATAGCAGAAATCGAGCTCCTGCCCGTCTTTGAAGATAGGCCCGGTGTCGCCGAGGCCGTTTGTCATGACGAACGAAGCCCAGTGGAGCGCGGTGCAGAACTGGCGCAAATTCATGAACGCCGCCGTTCAGCCTGCGGCTAAGAAAACGCCCTGAGCCGCCGGCGCGCCAGCCGTCGTCCTGTTGCCTGTGCTCTGTCGTTAGATCGTCGACACCGCGTGCAACCTGGGCTGACCGGTGAACCGGCCGCAGAGGTAATTTCGCTATCGTGATTATTCCTGTTTTCTCGCCACGCTTCGTCTCATGTCACTCCGTCACTCGCACGTTTCTCGCCTTCGTGCGCTCCTCGCCGTTCTCGCGCTGACGCCCGGCCTCGCTTTCGCTGCCACCGCGGTCATCGCCTCCGCCGACCCGGTCAAACCCGATTTTTCCGCGCACGAAAAATCATATCCTTGGAAGCTTACACCTGAATTCCTCGCGAAGACCGCGAAGTCCCAATCGAAGAGCAATGTCTACGAGGAAAAGGTCGTCGCGCCCGTGCTGCCCGAGCTTCTCCTCCTCGCCGACGGCACGCCCGTCACTACGAAAGCCCTCTGGGAAACGCGGCGCCGCCCCGAGTTGCTCGCTCTATTTGAGAGCGAAATTTATGGCGTGGCTCCGCCCAAGCCGGCCGGCCTCACCTTCCGTGTCACCGAGACCGACTCCAAGGCGCTGGGTGGCCAGGCCACGCTCAAGCGCATCACGATCAGCTTTCCAGTCGGCGGGCAGACGTTTTCCTTTCCGCTCACGCTCTTCGTGCCCAACCAGCGCGCCGGCAAAGCGCCGGTGTTTCTGCTCCTGAATCACCGCGGCGCCGACAACACCGATCCCACCCGGAAAATCCGCTCGGAGTTCTGGCCGGCCGAATATGTCATCGCCCGCGGCTACGCCGTCGCTGCCATCAATGTGGCCGCCGACGTGGACCCCGATGTGAAGAGCGGCGTCACGACCGGCATCCGGCATTTCTACCGCACGCACCATCCGAAGCCCGAGACGCTGACGTGGGCCACGCTCTCTGCCTGGGCCTGGTCGGGTTCGCGCGCCGTGGATTATTTCGAGACGGATTCCGCGATCGACCGCGCGCGCATCGCCGTCATCGGCCACTCGCGCACGGGCAAGACCGCGCTCTGGGCGGGGGCGCAGGACACCCGCTTTGCGCTCACCTGCTTGAGTGGCGCGGGTGAGGGCGGCCCCTCGCTCGCGCGGCGCAATTTCGGCGAGACACTCGGCGCGGTCGCGACGAACTTCCCCCACTGGTTCACGCCCAAATACGCCACGTATGCCAACAAAGTGGATACGCTGCCGGTCGATACCCACCAGCTTCTCGCCCTCGTCGCACCGCGCGGCTATCACGCAGGCGAAGCCACGCTCGACCTCCACGCCGACCCGCGTGGCTCGTGGCTCGCGCTCGTCGAGGCGGAGCGCGCCTGGGCGCTCTACGGCCGGACGAAACCCGCCCCGCGCGAAATGCCGTTGGTTCACGCCCCCTACACCAATGGCCCGGTGGGCTACCACCTCCGCGAGGGCGTCCACAATCTGACCGCCTACAACTGGAAGTGCTTCCTCGATCACGCCGACGCACTTTACGGTCGGAAGTGAGACTGCCTCGCTCCGCCATGCGGTCGCCGAAGTCGGTGGGCTGCGCTGAATTTCCGCCCATGCGTCTCTCAACCGCTCTTCTGGTCTGCCTCGCGCTCGCGTTTGTCAGCGCCACCGCATCCGCCGCCGCGCCCTCGCGCCCGAATATCCTCTGGATCACGTGCGAGGACACCAGCCCGCACCTCGGCGCCTACGGTGATACGTTTGCCGTTACCCCGCGGCTCGACGCGTTCGCGGGCCAGAGCGTGCGCTACACGCAGGCGTTTGCCTATACCGGCGTATGCGCGCCGAGCCGGTCTTGCCTCATCACTGGCGTCTATCCACCGCGCCTCGGCAGTCACCACATGCGTTCCACCGCGCGGCTGCCCGCCGACGTGAAGTGCTTTCCTGAATACCTGCGTGGCGCCGGCTACTACACGTCGAACAACGTGAAGCAGGACTACAATTTCGCGACCCCGCGTGAGACATGGGACGACTCGAGCAATCAGGCGCACTGGAGAAAACGCGCCGCGGGCCAGCCGTTCTTTTCCGTTTTCAATTTTGTGGTCACCCACCAGAGCCAGATTTTTGCCGACGACGCCACTTACCAAAAGAACACACGCCGCCTCACGCCCGCCCAGCGGCGTGACCCCGCGAAGGTAACGGTGCCGCCGATACATCCGGACACGCCGGAGTTTCGCCGCGAGTGGGCGCGCCACTACGAAAACGTGACCGCGATGGATTACCAAGTAGGCGATGTGCTCGATGAGCTGGAGAAAGACGGGCTCGCGGAGGACACCATCGTGTTCTTTTTCTCCGATCACGGCACCGGGATGCCGGGCGTGAAGATGTGGGCTTGGGGCCCGAGCTTGCAGGTGCCGTTGATGGTGCGATTCCCAAAAAAATGGCAGCACCTCGCGCCGGCCGCCCGGGGCGCCACGACCGATCGACTGGTGAGCTTCGTGGACTTCGCGCCCACGGTGTTGAGTCTCGCAGGCGTCGGCTTGCCCTCTCACCTGCAGGGCACCGCGTTCCTTGGGGCCAAGGCGGGAGCGCCGCGCGATCTTATCTTCGGCGGCAAGGAGCGTCAGGGCGAGGCGGTCGACATGGTCCGCTATGTGCGCGATCACCGGTTTCACTATCTGCGCAATTTCATGCCGCAGGTGCCCTATGGCCAGTTCATGAGCTACAACTGGCAGCACGCCAGCATGCAGGTCTGGGAACGGCTGCACCTGGAGGGAAAGCTCACGGGCGCGCCCGCGCGCTTCTTCGCTCCGCGCAAGCCGATGGAGGAGCTCTACGATGTGCAGAGCGACCCTTGGCAGGTCCGCAATCTCGCGAGCGACCCGGCCTACGCGAAGGAGATGCTCCGGCTGCGCGCCGCTCTCGCCGCGCAGATGCGCGCGGTGGGTGACCTGGGTTTGCTGCCCGAGCGGGAACTGCACGCGCGCTCCGCCAACTCCACGCCTTACGCTATCGGCACGGACGCGCGCCAGAATCCGCTCGACGCGCTACAACGCGCCGCCGATCTCGCGAACCAGATGAACTCGCGCAACATCCCCGCGCTAACCGAGCTCTTGCGCGCCACCGATTCGGCCGTCCGCTGGTGGGGCGCTCTTGGCCTGCTGTCGCTGGGAGCCGAAGCGTCACCGGCGAAGTCCGCCCTCGTCACGGCGCTGGAGGATTCCTCGCCCGACGTGCGTATTGCTGCGGCTGAGACGCTCGTGCGCGTCGGTGCGGTCGACCGGGCGCTGCCGGCGCTCGAGGCGGCCCTGCGCGCCGACGATGTCTTTGCCCGTTTTTCCGCGCTGAACGCGGCTCACCGGCTAGGGCCGCTGGCCCGTCCGCTTCTGCCCGCGATCAAGCAGGCAAGTCGCCTCGCGCCAGGGCATAAGGACATAGCCGATTACGTCACTCGGATGGTCGAATACTTGCCGGGCCGCATCGGTGACTGAGAGCGTCAAAACTGCCCCGGCTCGTCGAGAGGTTAAGGGTGGACAGGGCGCCGAGTTTTCCGAATCACAGTCGGTCGTCTTTCCCACCCCGCGTCGCAGCTCGTCCTCCCTTCCTCATGCATACCCGTGTCGCATTCCTGTTCTCGATGTCCTGCGCGCTCGCCGCGGCGCAGTCGAATTTTCCCACCGCCTTCGCGCAGGTCGCCGCCACGCCCCTTCCGGCCGCGCCGCTCGGTCAGGGTGAGTGGCGGTTCGAAGTGGTGCCGGGTTGGGCGAAGTTGCCGACCGGCAAGACGCTCGCGGCCACGCACGGTGGCGCGGCGGTGGACAAGGCGGGCAACATCTACATGAGCTCGGACGGACCTGAAGGGATTTTCGTGTTCGCCAAGGACGGCAAATTACTCCGCACGATGGCGCCCGAGCTGACCAATCTTCACGGACTCGCGCTGCGCGAAGAAGGCGGGAAGGAATATCTCTACGGCGCGCTCAACAAGACCGGCAAGGTCGTGAAGCTGACGCTCGATGGCAAAGTCGAGTGGGAGCTGACCAAGCCGATGGAGAGCGGGTTCTACAACCAGCCGGAAGATCCGAAAAAGAAGCCGGCGAACTACGCACCGACGGGTGTCGATGTCGGGCCGGACGGCCGCATCTACGTCGTCGATGGATACGGTGCGAGCGTGCTGCACATCTACGGCAAGGATCGGAAATACCTCAAAACGATCGGCACCCGCGGCGAAGGAGAAAATCAGTTCAAGACCTGTCACGGCATCGCGGTCGACAAACGTTTCAGCCCGGCGCGTCTGCTCGTGGCGGATCGTGAGAACAAGCGGCTCGTGCACCTCGATCTCGACGGCAAATGGATTGGCGTCGTGGCGGTCGAGCTCCGTCGGCCGTGCGCGATTTCGTTCCACGGTGACAATGTCGCGGTCGCCGAATTGCAGGGCCGCGTCGTGATTCTCGACAAGGCGGGCAAGATCGTCTCGACGCTCGGCGACAACCCCGACCAGAAGCAGTGGGCAGCGTTCAAGCTGGAGCCGCAGCACTGGCAGGATGGCATCTTCATTGCGCCGCACGGGCTGACGTTCGACAAGGACGGCAATCTCTTCGTGCAGGATTGGAATTTCGCCGG
>JANPIT010000996.1:0-12305 GCA_031425115.1 Opitutaceae bacterium
GCTGAGCTGGGCTTTCTTCCGTTCGAACGCGCTCTTGCTGACCATGTTCACCGTGCCACCGAGCGTATCCGCCGGCTGCGAGGGCGTGGGGATTTTCGTCAATTCCACGCGCGAAATATTGTTGATCGACACCTGCTCGAATTGGAACACGCGCGTCGAGCCACCGAAATGAGCGTTCGCCACTTGCGCGCCGTCCGCTGTCACCGTCGTGAGATTACTGTTCAGCCCGCGCACCGAAATCGAAAGAATCGTGGGGTCGGCGAAGTCGGCCGTGACGCCCGGCAGATATTTCATGAACTCGCCCACATTGCCCTCCGCGATGTCCCCGAATGATCCTGCGGCGACTACGTTTTTGATATTGGGCGAGAAGCGCTGCTCGTTGATCGCGATGGCCTCGGCGTCCATTTCTTGTTTATCGGCGACGACAAACTTGCCCATGCGCACGACGTTGGTGCCGCTGCCCTCACCGCCGCGTGCACCCAGATTCACGTCCTGCGAGGCAACCCCACCGCTCGGCACCACGACCGAAATATCCTGCGGCTCCAAACCCGTGTAGAAGACGCGCAGCGTGACTGCACCGCTCGGGATATTTGTCAGATGATACGTGCCGGATTGATCGGTAAACGCGACCATTGCCGAGCCAAGGACGCTCACACGGGCGTTGTTGAGATACTGGCCCGAACTGGAGTTTTCCACGCGTCCAGCAATTGAACCGGTCCCGCGTGGCTCTGCGGCCTCCAGCGGAATATGCGGGGAAACAGCGGCGACGAGTCCGACCGCGGCGACCGCGATCCTCGTGAATAAAACAGAAACGCCAAAGCGGCGCAGAAGAAAAACCATGGTGTGGGTAGAGCAGGCGGCGTGCAGAATCACCTGCAGAGCTGGGAAGAAAACGGATACGAGAGGCGTGCGAACTCGATGCGATTCATGAACCAACTCCGCCCCCGCTCTGTCAATTGACATGCCCACTTCCGCTCACCCCGCCCAGATTCGCGCATGCGCACGAGTGAACGTGCCGAACGCCGATCCGCGTGAGCGGGGACGGCGCTGAGCGCCGAACCGACAATTGCCGTTCGCGAAATCCCGTCGAATCGTTGGGATTTTCCGCCTCAAAATGGTGCTCGGGACAGGACTCGAACCTGCACGCCTTGCGGCACATGCACCTCAAACATGTGTGTCTACCAGTTCCACCACCCGAGCATTTTTGAGCGAGGAAGGCGGACTAAGAGGAATCGCGCGCGCGAAGTAAAGCGGGATTTGGGAGATTTGTTTCCCGCGGTCTCCGGAGCCACAGGAGAGCCCTGCATCGACCGCGGGCCACGGAGCGGAACCCTTTATCGCGACGCGCAAATACGATCAGCAATCCTCGCTCAACGTCGGCGTTGGCGCTCGACCAGTGCGCGTGCAAGCTCGGCGGCAAAGAACGGTCCGCGATAAATCATTCCGGTGTAAACTTGCACCAGCGTCGCGCCGGCATCGAGCTTCTCGGCCGCGCTCTCCACGTCGACGATTCCGCCGACGCCGATGATCGGGAGCTTTCCGGACGTGACGCGGGAAATATAGCTCACGATTTCCGTCGAGCGCCGACGCAAAGGTGCACCGCTGAGCCCACCCGCTTCAGAGACGGCCGCGAAGCCACCTGGCCGCGCCAGCGTCGTGTTGGTCGCAATGATACCGTCGAGCGCATGTTCTGCGATCACGCCCAACACCGCGTCGATCTGCGGCCACGTAAGATCCGGCGCGATTTTTAGCAGAATGGGCACACGCGTGCGCCCCACTTGAGCCGCGCGCTCGCGGTTCGCAGCAGTTACGGCGCCGAGTAGCTCGCGCAGCCGCGACTCGTCCTGGAGCTGACGCAAATTGGGCGTGTTAGGACTCGAGACATTCAGCACGAGATAATCCGCGTAGTCAGCGAGCCGTTGGAAGCTCACGAGGTAATCGTTCGTCGCCTGCTCGATCTCGGTCACCTTGGATTTGCCGAGATTAACCCCCAGTGGGATGCGCCGGCGGCCCCGTGGCGCCTGACCCGCCAAACGTGCAGCGACGGCCTCCGATCCTTCGTTGTTGAAACCCATTCGATTGATCACCGCTTCCTCGGCGGGATAGCGAAACATCCGCGGCCGCGGGTTACCGGGTTGCGGCAGCGCAGTGACGGTCCCGATCTCCACGTGACCGAAGCCCAACGCGGCGGCGGCCGGCCAGGCGCGCGCATTCTTGTCGAAACCTGCCGCCAGCCCCACGGCATTCGGAAAGCGCAGCCCGAATGCTTCCACCGGACGCGTCCCGGCGGCTTGGCTGTGCCAGCGTTCCAGCAGCGCGCGCACCGGCGCGAGCGCGCCCAACGAGGCCATGGCCGCTACGCCCAATTCGTGCGCCCGCTCGGAATCCTGACGGAATAGGGCTGGGCGGAAAAGTGTCTCGTAGAATTTCCCCATGTTACGCGACGGTTAAATCCCGGTAGAAATTAAGCAAGTGCGGTGCACAACGGAACCCGCATCCCGTCAGCATTTTTCCCTCGAAAAACCGCTGCGAAACGGGCGCGGCGTTCGCGCTGCTTTTGTGCTTGTTTTTTCATTCTTCGCTCGCACGCTGCGCAAAAATTTCTCTCTTCGACTTTCACTGATCATGGCTAAAGCAATTTCCACTCTCGACTGGTGCATCGTTCGTCTCGGCGACGACCATAACTGGTGGGTCGCGGAGACAAGCGATCCTGTCCGTTGGGACGTGGACGGTCTCAGCATCATCGACCCCCGCCAACTGCAGCACCTGATCGAGCTCGTCGATCCCCTGCGCGATTACGGCTTCGACCAGGATATCTTCGAGGCGGCCTTCATCCTGTTCCGCATCGACAAGGACCTCGGCAGCTCGAAGGTCCGTTTGAAGCGGATGAAGGAGTCGATCTTCGAGTCCGAAGAAAAACTTTTCGTGCTGGCGGACATCCTCGATGAGGAAAACGGCCCTTACGCTGATCTCCTCGATCATCTGACGCGCTGCCGCGTGAAGATGCTGAACGACCTCTTCAACTTTGAATCGAAGCTCGGCGTCGACGAGGTCGAGGACGAAATCCGCGAGGATCAAAACAGCAGCTTTATTCAGGGCCAGGCCGTTCACACCTTCGAGGAGCTTACCTCGATTCTCGATTACATGCCGGCCGGCTACGACACCGACGACGAGACGCCCGCGAAAGAAGTCGAAGACGATGGCGATGATTTGCCGGAGCTCGACGAAGCGGAAGAAGAGAAGTTGAAGAACGACGAGTCGCTCAAGTGGGACGAGGACGAGGAAGAGGGTGACAAGGAGGGCAAGGAAGGCGCCGAGGGTGAGAAGAAGAAAGGCGAAGGCGCGAAGGCGGGCGCAGATGACGAGGACGACGACGAGGATGACGAGGACGAGGACGACGATGAGGATGATGACGACGAGGAGTCCGAAGACGAAGACGAGAAGCCCAAGAAGAAGACCAAGGGTAAGCGTTAAACCTTAAGCCTCTCCCCTCGCACCGATTTCAAGGCAGCCTCTCGGGGCTGCCTTTTTTTTGCGCGATACTCGCAACTCGGCCACGGCGATCGAATCGGGCGACCGCGCGTCGGCCGCGCGGCCTGTAGAACGCGTATCCGCGCCGGCCACGAGTTATCGCGGCGTTGCCTTTTTGAGAGCATGTGCCAACCAGACTCCGCACATGCTATCCTTCCGTCGCGTCTGGCTCAGCTCTCTCGCCTCTACGCTCCTGGCCTGCGTGAGCGGGTGCGGGACCGAGGCGGTGAAGGTTGCGAATCCCGAGATTCCCGTCGCCACGTCGACCGCCCAGCTTCGCCCGGGCGACAGTCTCAACATCGCGCTTCAAGGCGTGCCCGACCCCACGACCAACTCGGTCCAGATCGACGAACAGGGGCTCATCAGTCTCCCGTTTATTGGCACCATCGCCGCCGCCGGCCTCACCACGGCGGAGCTCCCGCAGAAAATCCGCGAGACCTACATCGCGAAAAAAATCTACACGACTGTCGATGTTTCGGTGAGCGTCACCGAGCGCTACATTTACGTCGGTGGCGAAGTGCAGCGTCCCGGTCGCATCATTTGGACTCCGGACCTCACCGTCGCGAAAGCCATTCAGTCGGCTGGCGGTTTCACGCTGTATGCGAAGGAGACGGCGGTCGCTCTGATCCGCGAAAAAAACGCCTACCCGATCGACGTGAAGCTCGCGCAGAAGAATCCGGCGCAAGATCCCCGCCTCGTCCCGGGAGACTCGCTGCAAGTGTCGCGCTCGCCTTTTTGATTTTCAGCGACGCAGAAGCGCCGCCATCTCTTTGGCGAAATACGTCAGGATCAAATCCGCTCCGGCGCGCTTGATGGCGAGGAGCGACTCGTTCCGGCAGCGCGCGAGATCCAGCCAGCCCAGCCGCGCCGCCGCGTGGATCTGCGCGTATTCTCCAGATATCTGATACGCGGCCACGGGCTTCTGAGTCGCGTTTCGCACCTCACGAATGATGTCCAAATACAGGCCCGCGGGTTTCACCATCAGGATATCCGCACCTTCTGCTTCATCCAGGAGCACCTCCGTCAGCGCCTCGCGCCGATTGGCAGGATTCATCTGGTAGGTCGCCTTGTTCAGCAGGCGCGTGCCCGCTGCCTGGGCGCTGCCGACGGCATCGCGAAACGGCCCGTAATAGGCGGAGTTGTATTTGGCCGCGTAAGCCAAAATCCCTGTGCCCGAGAAACCCGCCGTATCGAGCGCGCGCCGAATCGCTCCTACGCGCCCGTCCATCATATCGCTCGGGGCAACGAGGTCGACGCCCGCGCGCGCCTGCAAAACCGCCATCCGCGTGAGAATACCGACCGTGCGGTCGTTCTCGACGTCGTCACGCGCGGCATTCAGCACGCCATCATGCCCGTGCGACGTATACGGATCGAGCGCGACATCGGTGATGACGGTCATTTCCGGCACGGCTTTCTTCACCGCCCGCACGGCCCGCAAGACGAGGGTATCTTCGTTGAGGGCCTGCGTGCCTTCGTCGTCTTTCAGTTTGGGATCGAGCTTGGGAAACAACGCCACCGCCGGCACGCCCAGTTTGTGCAGCGCGCGACACTCTTTGACCAAGTCGGCGACGTTGAGCCGAAACACCCCGGGCATCGATTTGATCTCGTCCGGCGGCGCCTTGCCCTCGACCACAAATAGCGGCGCGATGAAGTCCGCGGGCCGCAACACGGTCTCTTCCACCATGGCGCGCAGACTGGCGGTGCGACGCAGGCGGCGGGGCCGCTGCAGGGAATCGAGAGAAAAGGGCTCGGACATAAACGCGCCAGAAATAGAACAGGCGCGGGTGAGGCCCGCGACATGAATCTCGCCGGGTTGCGCAGTAGCGGCGAGTTCCCGCGGCGGGCGGGCCCGCCACGCCTCTTTCTTTTATCCGTTTCGTCCGCCGTGAAACTGAACGCGCAATGTGGATACGGTCACCGCGCCCCGCACGACGATGCCCTATTTCACTTTCCGGTGTCGCGGCGCCTCTTGGCATTCTCCTTGCGTGTTGGGGTCGGTTTAAATGACCTCGCGCTGCTGACCCACTCCAGTGATTGCGGCGCAAAACCGCAAACTTCAGCAGCTCCCAACACCTATGAACACCCGTTACCTGCGGAAGCCGGCGACTTTGTTGTCGCTCGTCGCTGCCGCCAGTCTGATTCCCGCCGCGGCGGCCCAACAAGTCACCGCACCCGCGCCACTCAAAGCAGAAGAGGCCGCCAAGCTCGAAAAATTCGTGGTGACCGGCTCGCTGATCAAGCGCATCGAAGGCGAAAGTGCCTTGCCCATCCTCACGATCACGCCGCTCGAGATGGAGCAGCGCGGCATCGTTAGCGCCGAGCAGATGCTCATGGAGCTTAACATCAACGGCAACGGCCTGGACAATCTCGCGTCCAACGCTGACGTCGTGGCGGGAGGGCAGCGCGGCAACAACGGCGCCACGTCCGCCAATCTCCGCGGCCAGGGCGCGAGTGCCACCCTCGTGCTCCTCAACGGCCGTCGCACTGCATCTCACGGCCTCAACGGCGGCACCGTTGACCTGAACTCGATTCCTTTCGCCGCGATTGAGCGCGTCGAGGTGCTGAAAGACGGCGCGTCCGCGATCTACGGCACGGACGCTGTCGGCGGCGTCATCAACTTTATCCTCAAGACGAACTACCAGGGTGCTACCGCGAGCGCGGCCATCGACGCCACCGAGCAGGGCGGCGGGAATATCCACCGCTACAGTTTCCTTGCTGGTTTCGGTGATCTGAACCGCGACAAATACAACATCATGGTCTCGGTCGCACGCTCCGAAGCCAAGGTGCTGCGCGGTGACCAGCGCGATTTCGTGAATACCTTCCAGGTGAATCGCGGGGTGTCGCCCGACACCCGCGGCACGCCCATCGCAAACCTGTTTGCGATCACGACCCTGTATACCGCGCTGAGCCGCGACAACATCGACAACACCGGCCGCAGCACCGGGCCGGCGGATCCGACCAACCCCACCCTACGCGTCAACGGCATCAACCATGTCGATCTCCCGAACGGGCCGGGCTACGCCGGCCTCGACGGCATGGGGCCCTACGATGAGCTGCTGTGGAACTCGCCGGCTTCAAAATACGGCTCGGCTTGGGACACGGGTCGCGCCGCGGTTATTCAGCAGCCCGTCACCAACACGAATCTCGTCGCGCGCGGCACATTCAAACTCGCCGAGAAACATCGGCTGATCGTGGAAGGCCTCTTCGGCCGTTCCGAGTCGAACAAGAGCTTCTCACCTAATCAGTGGTCGAGCGGCACCGGGGCAACGGTCACCGCGCTCGATGGCCGGACCACGGTGCCAAATCCGCTGTTCAACATGGCCTACCCCAGCACGGGCGCCAGCTACAACCGGGTGTTCAACACGCTGGTCGGCTACTTCCCCGACCTCGCGGCCAATCGCGGGCAGCCTCTCGCGTTCCGCTGGCGCTCGCTGCCGCTGGGGAATCGCGCGTTCACCACCAAGACCGACGTGTATCGCGTGATGGCTGGCGTGGAGGGCGAACTCGGTTTTCTCTCTCAGTGGGATTATCGCTTCGGCGTGTCGCGCGCGGAGAGCCAGGGCAAATCGACGCTCAACAGCGGCTACGTTTACACCGTGCCGTTCGTGAACCTGATCAACTCGGGTGTCATCGACATCTTCTCCTACACCCAGACGCCGCAGGCGATGGAAGCGATCAACCGCACGCGGGCCGACGGGGTGTCACTTTACGGCGGCACCTTCCGCACGGACTCGATCGACCTGACCACATCGGGCCCAATGTTCAAACTCCCCGCGGGCACGGTGCAGGCCGCGGTCGGTGTCGATTGGCGCGAAGAGAGTTTCGTCTTCTCCGGCGACTCACGGGCGAACCTCAATTCGTCAGATGCGCTGATTTTCAACGCACCCTTCGACAACGGGCTCGCGACCAACGGCACCCTCAAGCGGACGATCAAGGCCGTGTTCGCTGAATTGCAGATTCCGATTCTGAAGGGCCTCGATTTCAACGCCGCCGGTCGCATCGACCAATACACCGGGTTCGGCACCGCGAAAAATCCGAAATACACGCTGCGGTATGCTCCGACCGAGAAGTTCCTCGTCCGCAGTTCGTATAGCACCGGTTTCCGCGTGCCGACCTTCAAGCAGATGTTCGATCCCGTGACGGAGAGCCCGCTCGCCGCCACCGGCCTCATCGATCCGGGCACCGGCCAGCTCATCGCGCCCAACACGGCCACGACGCTCTTCGGCGGCAAGTCCGACCTGGAGCCCGAGGACGCCAAGATGTATTCGGCCGGCTTCGTCGTGCAGCCCACCAAGCACCTCAGCGCCAATGTCGATTGGTGGCAGGTGAATCGCACCGGCACGATCCAGAGCTTCGGCACCACTCAGCTGCTCGCAAACTACGCCATTTTCCAGGACCGCTTCGAGCGTCGCGCTGACGGCACGATTCAGCGCATCGACACCCGCTGGGTGAACGCCGGCAAGACCACCACGCGCGGCGTCGAGTTCGGCGTGAAGGGCGACATGGACGCCGGCAAGGGCAAGCTCACGGCGGCTTTCGATCTGTCCTTCCTGCTCGAAAAGAAATCCAAACTGCTGCCGACAGCGAATTGGACCGCGAGCGAGATCAACCTCTTCACCCGCTCGAGCGACATCGGCCTGGAGTGGAAGCACACGGCCAGCCTCGGCTATCGCCGCGGGAACTGGTCCTTCCTCGCGAATAATCTCTACCGTAACAGCTACGTGGATGCGGTGCTGCCAGGCGTCGCCGCCGGCCGTGTGGTCCCGCCGAACTGGAGTCCGCGCGTGAAGCCCTACAGCGTCTACGGGCTCAGCGCCACGTATCGGGGCATCAGGAACATCACGGTGATCGCCGGCATCAAAAATATCTTCGACGAAGACCCGCCGTTCTCGGCCACCTACGACACCAACACCGGTGCTGGCAGCAGCTGGGAACCGCGGATCGCCGATCCGCGCGGCCGTTCCTACACGCTCCGGGTCGACTACAAGTTCCGCTGAGCACCCGGTCGCGCAACGATCGCACCGGCCCAGGCCTGGGTCCCAACTCAACGCCGCTCTACTCGAGCGGCGTTTTTCTTCGCCCGCGTCCGCCGAATGGTTTCCATTGATCATCTCGCCCGTCGCACTCCTCCCCCGGGTCGCGACTAAATCCTCTGCACTTCTAAACATGAAAACTCCAAAACCCGGAACCGTCGCGTGGTTCGATCTCACTGTCCCCAACGCCGACACGGTGAAGGATTTTTATCGCGCCGTCGCTGGATGGGGCGTGATGCCGATCGAGATGGAGGGCTATAGCGATTATTGCATGGTGCCCGCCGGCTCGAAGGTGCCCGTCACCGGCGTCTGCCATGCGCGCGGTCCGAACGCGGACCTCCCACCGCAGTGGTTGATCTACATTACCGTGCCGAATCTCGCCGCCAGCCTCAAGGCGTGTGTCAGAAAAGGCGGACGAGTCATCCGCCCGGCCACCGCGATGGGCGAAGCCAAGGTCGCCGTCGTGCAGGATCCGGCCGGCGCCGTGGCTGCGTTGTTTCAGCCGGGGAAACCGAAAGCTCCGGCTAGAAAAAAACGCTGAGTCGGCGCGGAACGAAGGCGCTGGAAAAAACCCCTTTCCGCGCGCGCTGAAAGTCTGTTAGGTCCACCCTTTCCCACTTCGTTCATGGCCATCCGACTCTTCGACTCGCTCACTCGCGAGTTGCGCGCACTCCAACCTTCGCACGCCGACGGCGTTTACCGCTTCTACAATTGCGGCCCGACTGTCTATGCGCCCGCGCACATCGGCAATTTCCGGACGTTCGTCGTCAACGATGTCGTCCGCCGGCTCCTGCAGCTCGAGCTGGGTGCGACCAAAATAAAACACGTTCGCAACCTGACCGACGTCGACGACAAGACCATTCGCCGCGCGCGTGAGGAAGGCCGGGCACTCGGCGACGTCACGCGCCAGTGGACCGCCAAATTCCACGCGGACTGCGATGCGCTCAACTGCCTCCGCCCGCACGTCGAGCCCACCGCGACCGGTCACATCGCCGAGCAGGTCGACATGATCGATGTCTTGATGACGAAAGGAAACGCCTACCGCGCCGCCGACGGTTCGGTGTATTTCAAGGTGTCTTCCTTCGATGGATACGGTCGCCTCTCCCGCGTAAAGGAGCGGGAGCTCCAGCCCGGCAGCGCGCTCGCCGCGAAACCGCAGGCCGCCGATGCCGACGAGAAGGAAGACGTGAGTGATTTCGCGCTGTGGAAAGCCCACAAGCCGGAAGACGGCGACAACGCGTGGGACAGTCCCTGGGGTCGTGGTCGCCCTGGCTGGCACATCGAGTGCAGCGCGATGAGCAAAAAGCATCTCGGCGAGACGATCGATCTGCACACGGGAGGCGTCGACCTGCTCTTCCCGCACCACGAAAACGAGATCGCGCAAAGTGAGTGCTGCAACGGCACGGCGTTCGCGAACCATTGGTATCACAGCGAGCATCTCCTCGTAGACGGCAAGAAGATGAGCAAATCGCTCGGCAACCTCTACACGCTGGATGAGCTCGTCGCGAAAGGTCACTCGCCGATGGCGCTGCGCTACGCGCTCCTTCAAGGCCATCCCCGTAAGCAACTAAATTTCACGCTGGAGTCGCTGCACGCGGCGGAGAAGGCGCTCGCGACCCTGCGCGCGTATCGTGCCACGCTCCCCGCCAGCGGCGTCACGCACGACGTATTCGCGCCGGTGCACGCCGCGCTCCAGGACGATCTCAACACACCCGGCGCGCTCGGCGCGCTCTTCACCATCATCAATCGGAAGGAAGTGCAGGGCGACGCCGCGTCGTTCGATCGCGTGATTTATGCGCTCGGGCTAAAACTCGACGCTGCGACCGCGCCCAAAGCTGACATCCCCCTCGAAGTCACTGTGCTCGCCGAAAAACGGTGGGCCGCGAAAGGCGCCAAAGACTTCGCCGCCGCCGACGCTCTCCGCAAAGAACTCGCCGCCGCCGGTTGGTCCATGCTCGATCGCAAAGACGGTTACTCGCTGGAGCCGGCGAAGAAATAATTCGAAGCACCACGGAGACGCAAAGACACGGAGCAATCCGCGATGACTTCGTTCTCCGTGCCTTTGTGTCTCCGTGGTCTACATCCGACTCATCCGAGCCGCCGCACCTCGACCACTTCGACTTTTCCTTCATCGCCGGTCCGCCAGCGCACGTTCCATCCGGCGACCGCCATGCCATACGTTCGCCCGTCTCCGGTAGCCTGATACGCCGGTTGCAGATTCAGCCCCAACAGCTGGCGCACCAGCGTCGCGACGTCCTCGCCCAGCTCCTGCTCGATCTCCGCTGGCATCACGATCTCGCCGGGCGCACGTTGCGCCGGTGCATCCCGGGCCCAATCGGACCGTGCGTCCGGCTTGGCTTCGCACCACGGCAGATACGGCTTCACGTCATAGACCGGCGTGCCATCAACCGCATCGACTCCTCCAACGCGCAGCAGTCCCGGCTTCACGTCCAACAGCTCCACCAGCGAAAGCCCCAAACCATTCGGCCGCGCCGGCGCGCGCGAAGCAAACACGCCCACCCGCTCGTTTCCGCCGAGCCGCGGAGGCCGCACCGTCGCCGCGCCATCCCACGCCGGATTCAGGTGGAACCCGGTGATCAGCCAGACGTGCGAAAAATCCTCCAACCCCCGGACGAACTCCGCGGCTGAAAATTCCGCGGTGAACTCCACCCGACCCTCCGCCGCCGGCACCAACCCTGACTGCCGAGGCACGCCGAATTTCTCCGCGAAGGGCGTGCGTAATATCGCGACAGGTCGAAGTTGAGTCATGCGTTATTCCATTAGCGCGGAAACTCCGCCTCCGCGCAAAACCGTTTTGAACCGCGGATTACGCCGATCTCGCGGATAAACAAACCAAGACCACCCTGCCTTTATCTGCGCCATCCGCTCGCTAGCTCTGAACGTGTTGTATTCCCGGGAGCATTCTTCGCCGATCGTTTCCCAACCAAACAACCACGGATTTCACGGATCGACACGGATAAAGGCGGGTTTGAATCCGTGTTCATCCCTGCCATCCGTGGTCAGAGTTTTCTGCGTTTGCGTTCGATTGCGGCGGAGCCGCGCTGGGCAATCCGCGGTCCATTTTCCTCACCGTCAGAGTTTGAATCCCCACCCTCATTCCTCGCGTTGACAGCCACCGCCTTTCCCGGCGCTCTCTCCCTTCCGGCCCTGCAATCGTAGGCAGGACCGTAAACCCTCACACCTATGCCGATGTCTCCGCTCGAAGAAATTCGCCACTCGTGCTCGCACGTTTTGGCGACCGCGATCCTCCGCATCTTTCCTGATGCCAAACTCGACATCGGCCCGCCGACCGACACCGGCTTTTACTACGACGTCGATCTCGAGCATAAGTTCACCGTCGACGACCTCGCCAAACTCGAGGTCGAGATGAAGAAAATCGCCGAGGAGAATCAGCCCTTCTACCGCAAGGAAGTCTCCCGCGCCGAAGCGATCGAGATCATCAAGAAAATGGGCCAGGAGCGCTACAAGCTCGGCCGTCTCGAAGACATCCCGGCCGACGAAAAGATTTCGTTCTACCAGAACGGCGAGTTCATTGACCTCTGCGCCGGCACTCACGTGCGCTACAGCTCGAAGTTGAAAGCCTTCAAGCTCCTCTCCATCGCCGGCGCCTATCACCGCGGCGACGAGAAGAACAAGCAGCTCCAGCGCATCTACGGCACAGCTTTTGCCTCGAAGGATGAATTGGCGGCCTACCTCACGCAGCTCGAGCAGGCCAAGGCG
>JANPIT010000997.1:0-5928 GCA_031425115.1 Opitutaceae bacterium
GTAAAAACATTATCGAGCAGGCCGATAAATCCCTGTTCTTCTACTTCCGGCAGGGCTTCCTGCACAGATTTACCGATAATATCACGATCGCCAACAATCTTCATGTAATCGGGATTTGCCAGTTCAAAAATATGACTTGGCCCGCGCAGGATACAAAATGCAGCAGGTGCCTTTGTGGCTTGGCTCTCAGCTCCAGCCTATCGACTCTCAGCTCTTCTTCCCCATGTCGAAATGGCTTCTCGTTGACGGCTTCAATCTCGCCTACCGCTGCTTTCACGCGTTGCCGGAGCTGACGTCGTCGAAGGGTTTTCCCACCGGCGCACTCCATGGCTGGGTGAAGTCGCTGTGGAAACTCATCGATCAGGAGAAGCCGGACGCAACACTGGTGTTTTTCGATCTCGGCGAATCTGAAGACCGGATTGCTCTGCTTGCCGACTACAAGGCGCAGCGCAAACCGATGCCCGACGCGTTGCGTCAGCAGATCGATCCCATCAAGGCGCTGACGCGGGCGATGGGCCTCGCCGGCATCGAGGTGCAGGGCGTCGAGAGCGACGATCTCCTGGCTGCCGAAGCCGTGCGCCAGGCCCGCGATGGGAACGATGTCGTGATCGTGAGCAGCGATAAGGATTTCGCGCAGATCGTCGATGACCGGATCAAGATCATGCTGCCGCCGCCGTCAGCCAATCCGAAGCTCGGCTGGCGGATGCTCGATGCGGCCGGGGTGCAGGAAAAATTCGGCGTGCCGCCGTCGCAGATTGCTCACTACCTCGCGCTGGTCGGGGACACGTCAGATAATATTCCGGGCCTCGACGGAGTGGGCCCCAAGACGGCCTCGAAATGGCTGGCCGACTGTGGCGGCAGCGTCGAATGCGTCATCGCCAAGGCCGCGGAATTGAAGCCGGAGCGCTTCCGCGAAGCCGTGGTGGCGAATGCGGAGCGCCTGCGGATCAATCTGAAGCTGACCACGCTCAACCTCGCGTTGCCCGCCGTGAAACCCGAGTGGCGCACGCCGCAGCCCGAGGAGTTGTTTCGGCTGCTGGAAGACTACGAAATGCGCAGCACCGGAGCCGATGCCCGACGCCGCTACAGCGCGGAGTCGGCAAACTCCCCCGTCGCGTCGCCTGCACCCACGCCTGCTCAGGTCGCTCACCCGCAGGTAATGCGGCAGACGGAATTGTTTTGAGACCGGGCGGTGCCGGCGCGCATGCCGTATCGCGCGTCTGGATATCCTAGCTCCGCCCTTCCGTTGAATCTCCGCGCGGATCGAAAATGTAGCCAATGCCGTGCACCGTGCGAAACGCGTCGAGCGAGAGCCCGTGGGCCGAGTAAAGATCGCGCACTTTGACGATGTATTGGTCGAGCGAGCGGCTCTTCACATCGGCATGAATGCCCCACACGGAGTGGATGAGCGCCTTGCGCGTGATGACCTGGCCCGGGTGCGCATTCAGATAGGCGAGGATGCCCAGTTCCTTGCGGCCGAGCTTCTGAGTGACGTTGTCGGGAAATGAAATTTCCAGCCGTTCCGGCGTGACGCGCGCGCCACAGAAATCGAACGGCTCGTCGCTGAGCCGCACATTCTTGGTCACGTTTAAGTCGGCATTGGACTCCGTCCGACGCAGCACGGCGCGGATGCGCGCCACCAACTCCGCATAACTAAATGGCTTCGTGATGTAATCGTCGCCACCCATGTCGAGTCCCTTGACCTTGCTCGTCTCCTCGACGTTGCCGGTGACGAAGATGACCGGGACGGTGATATCCTCGGCTTTCAGTTCCTCGACGAGAGCGAAGCCCGTTTGATCGGGGAGGTTGATGTCGACCAGCAGCAGGTTCGCGAAATTCTTCTTTAGGAATTTCACCGCGTGCTGCGCGCGGTTGCAGATCTGCGTGTGCATGCCCGCTTTTTCGAGATGCACCGAAATGAGCGACGCGAGCTCAGCTTCGTCTTCGATGATTACGATCAGCGGTTTCGGCTCCGTGCGGGGAAGAGGAGTAGTGGGCATGTGTCCGGGCGGCGAAAGCGGTTTTTACAATTGCCCACCCCGATGTCAACAACCGCGCCCGCGCCGCACAATCAGCAGTTTACCGGCGCACGGCACCGATCTTCCGGGGGAAATGTCTTGAAGGCGCTCGCCGCGGCGTGTGCTTTCGGCGCGTGTCTGAAAAAGCGCCATTGCTGATGCTGGGTCTGCCCAAGGGCAGCCTGGAAGAATCCACGAAGAACCTGTTCGCGAAAGCGGGCTGGAAAATTACCACGAGCTCCCGAAGCTATCGGCCCTCGATCGATGACCCCGAGTTGGATGGTCGCTTCATTCGCGCGCAGGAGGTCAGCCGCTACGTGGAACATGGCTTTTTCGATTGCGGGCTCACCGGTTTCGATTGGGTGCAGGAAAACAACTCGGACGTCGTCGAGGTCTGCGACCTGATCTACAGTCGCGCGTCGACGCTGAAATCGCGCTGGGTGCTCTGCGTGCCCGAGGCCTCATCCGTGAAGACCGTGGCGGATCTCGCGGGGAAGCGGGTGGCGACCGAGTTGATCAACACGACGAAGCGCTACTTCGAGCAAAAGGGCGTGAAGGTGGAAGTGGAATTCTCCTGGGGCGCGACCGAGGTCAAGGTGCCGGACCTCGTCGATGCCATCGTCGACATCACCGAGACGGGCTCTTCGCTCCGCGCCAACAAGCTCCGGATTGTGGATACGCTGCTCGAGACCAACACCAAGCTCATTGCCAACAAGGCGAGCTGGGCGAATCCGGCAAAACGGAGGAAGATCGAGACGATCGCGCTCCTTCTGCGCGGCGCGCTCGAGGCGGAGTCCAAGGTGGGCTTGAAAATGAATCTGCCGAAGAAGGCACTCGATGCGGTGGTCAAAGAGCTGCCCTCGCTGCGCAACCCGACGATTTCCCAGCTGAGCTCGCCCGACTGGATCGCGCTCGAGACGATCATTGATGAGAGCGTGGTCCGCGAAATCATCCCCCAGCTCAAGGCGCTCGGCGCCGAGGGCATCGTCGAGTATCCGCTCAACAAGGTGGTTTACTGAAATTGAGTCTCTCGCAAAGACGCCAAGACGCCAAGAACTCCGAGCCCTTTGCGTCTTGGCGTCTTTGCGAGACATCTCTCGTTTTTTGATTTCCGCTTCGTGCGAGTTGCCAGTCAGACGCACTCATCTCAACGTTCCGATCCATGTCTAAGATCACCCTCGGCCTCCTGCAGCACGCTTGTGGCAAAGATCCCGCGGCGAACCTGAAGAAGACGCTCACGCTCACGGAGCGCGCGGCGAAGAAGGGCGCGAACATCATCTGCACGCAGGAGCTGTTTCGCTCACAGTATTTCTGCCAGGCGGAGAACCACGATTACTTCCAGCTGGCGGAGTCGATCCCCGGCCCGAGCTCGAAGGCTTTTCAGGCGATCGCGAAGAAATACGGCTGCGTGATCATCGCGTCGCTCTTCGAGAAACGCGCATCCGGCCTCTACCACAACACCGCGGTGATCATCGATGCCGACGGCAAGATGCTCGGCATCTACCGGAAGATGCACATCCCGGACGATCCGCTTTACTACGAGAAATTCTATTTCACGCCGGGCGACACGGGCTTCAAGGCGTGGGAAACCAAGTTCGGCAAGATTGGCGTGCTCATCTGCTGGGATCAGTGGTATCCGGAGGGCGCGCGGCTCACGGCGATGCAGGGCGCGGAGATTCTTTTCTACCCGACGGCGATCGGCTGGCATCCGGGAGAGAAAGCGGAATACGGCACCAACCAGCACGGCGCGTGGGAGACGATTCAACGCAGCCACGCCGTGGCCAACGGCTGCTACGTCGCGGCGGTGAACCGCATCGGACTCGAAACGCCGGAGGGCGGCGCGGGCATCGAGTTTTGGGGGCAAAGTTTTGTCGCCGGCACGAGCGGCCAGATCCTGGCGAAGGCGAGCACCGATAAAGAAGAAGTCATGCTCGTCCCGATCGACCTCGGCAAAGTCGACGTCACACGCACGCACTGGCCCTTCCTCCGCGACCGTCGCATCGACGCTTACGGCGATCTGACGAAGCGGTTCATCGACTAAGCAAACCGACCACGGATGACACGGATCGGCACGAATGTTGAAACATTCTATGCCTGGTTCTGAATCCGTGTTCACATGCCTGTAATCCGTGGTTAAAAAATCCTCATCGGAAAAAACTCCCGCCGCACTCGGTTTCCGCATGCCGGCCGAGTGGGAGCCGCAGACGGCGATCTGGCTCTCGTGGCCGCACAAGCGCGCGTCGTGGCCCGGGCAGTTTCGGCCGGTGCCGCTGGCGTTCGCGAAAATCGTGGCAGCCATCAGCCGCTTTCAGGAGGTGCGCATCAACGCCGCGGCCAAGCTCCACCCACGGGCCAAGCGCCTGTGCGCTGCGGCCGGGGCGGAGATGAGCCGCGTCACGTTCTACAATCATCCGACCAACGATGCCTGGTGCCGCGATCACGGTCCGATCTTCGTGAAGCACGCGAAGACGGGCGAAGTCGCGTTGACCGACTGGCGCTACAACGCGTGGGGCGACAAATACCCGCCCTACGATCTCGATAACAAGATCCCGCCATCGATCGCGCAGAAATTGAAACTGCGTCGGTTCGAGAACGACATGGTGCTCGAAGGCGGTTCCATCGACGTCAACGGGCGCGGCCTCCTCCTCACGAGTGAGCAGTGTCTGCTCCATAAAAACCGCAACCCGCACCTCACGCGCGCGCAGATCGAACAAAACCTCCGCGATTATCTCGGCGTGAAGACGATCCTCTGGGTCGGCGATGGTATCCTCGGTGACGATACGGATGGTCACATCGACGACATCGCGCGTTTCTACAAACCGGATGGCTTCGTGACTGTGGTGGAGACGAATCGCCGCGACCCAAATCACCCGATCCTTCACGAGGTCTTTGAGCGGCTCCGGAGCTTCCGCACGCCGGCTGGCAAGAAATTCGACATCGTTACCCTGCCCATGCCGAAGCCGATGGCGTTCCAGGGTCAGCGGGTGCCGGCCAGCTACGCGAATTTTCTCATCATCAACGGCGCCGTGCTCGTGCCGACCTTCCGGCAAAAGTGGCGCGATGCCGAGGCGTGTGAGGTCATTCGCAGCTGTTTTCCTGAGCGCGAAATCATCCCGATCGATTGCTATCACTTGATCTGGGGCCTGGGCACGCTGCACTGCATCTCGCAGCAACAGCCGGCTTGAGCCGAGGGGCTTGGCCCGTGTAGCTGCGAGAATAGGAAATGCGCGAGATCGGCAAAACGCAGAGTTCCTCCGCAATCACTCGGAACTTGCGCGCGCCCGCCGCGCTCTGCACTGCTTCGCTCGATGAACGCCCGCGTGCCCCTCCTCGTTTCCGCAGTCCTCCTGCTCGCCGGCTGCGAATCCTTTTCCGACGCCACGACCAGCGTTCGTGAGAAAATAGCCGCGCGCGACGCCGGAAAATCCAAGACGTTCGCCGCAGATACCCGCGTCACTTACGACGCGGTCAAGACCGCCGCGACCCAGATGGGTTACCGCTTCATCCGCGGCGGACCGGCCCAGGGCGAGTTCGAGGCAGTCAGCGGAGTGGGGGCGGGCGAGCGCATCGGCACCGCGCGCCAGCTCGCGCTCAAGGTGAAGCTGGAACGCTCCCTGGACGGTGGCACGGTCGTGAATGCCAGAATCACGGAAATCCTTGAGGCTGACTCATCCAACCGGGCTGGCATGGCCACCGAGACACCGCTCCGCGACACGCCGCAGTATGAAGTGTTTTTCGAGCGGGTCGGTCAGGTTTTGGGCAAGCCGGCAGCAAAATAGTATATCGGCGGAGATTGTAGAACCAAACCCCGAATCCGCAGGAGGTAGGGCGAGGCGTCCCCGCCCCGCCGACGCGGATCAAGGGTTACACAGCTCGGCGGGGACGCCACGCCCAACCCCCGTGCTGCAGC
>JANPIT010000998.1:0-12118 GCA_031425115.1 Opitutaceae bacterium
ACCTACGCGCTGTGCACGGGCCTGTGCGCCTTCGCGCAAACCTGGTGGCAACTCATGATTTTTCGCTTCGTCGCCGCGCTCGGCATCGGCGGCGAGTGGGCGGTCGGCGCCTCGCTCCTTGCGGAAACCTGGCCGCGCAAGTGGCGCCCGTGGATGGCCGCCGTCCTGCAAACCGGCGTGAATCTCGGCATCCTTCTCGGTGCCGCGGTCGTCGGCGTGCTCACCCTCGTGCTGCCGCCGGGCTCGGAACGGTGGGTCTTTCTCGTCGGCGTCCTGCCCGCCCTGCTTGTATTCTGGATTCGGAGACACGTCCCCGAGCCGGACACCTGGCAGCGCGCCGGCGCCGCGCACGCCGCCAAACCAGGCGCGCGTGAACTCTTTCGCGGTGACGTGTGGTCCACCACGCTCCGCACCACTATCGTCTGCGCCTTGGGGCTTTCGGCGTGGTGGCTCTTCATGTTCTGGCATCCGCAGCATTTTCGAAAACTGCTCGGCGCCGAGGGGGTGGCGGCGGGAGAGATGACGCGGCTCATCTCCGCTTCGTTCTTCCTCGTTAACTTCCTCGCCATAGTTGGCAACTTCGCCGCCGGCTTTCTCGCGCGCCACTTGGGCAATCGCCGCGCCATCGTCATTTTCTTCGCCGGCTTGGCGCTGGCGCTGATCGGCGCATTCGTCGTCCCCCGCAGTTTCGGCGCGCTCGCCTGGTTCTGGTGCCCCGCGATCGGTTTCTTTTCGGGCGTGTTCGGATTGTTCACGATGTATTTGCCGCCGCTCTTCCCGACCTTGCTGCGCACGACGGGCGCCGGCTTCTGCTATAACATCGGGCGAATCGCCGCCGCCGTCGCCTCGCTCGTGTTCGGGCTTTACGCACCCGTCGGCGATTTCCGGGGCGGCCTGCTCTGGGCGGGCGCGCTCGCGTTGGGCGCGATGATCTGCTCGTGCTGGCTGCCCGTGCGCACCTACGAGGACGAAACGACGTGAGGCCCGGCGTCTGGGGCAAAACGCCTTTGCTCGGCTCTGGACACTTCGCTCTGAGTTCATAGCTCTCAGCACGTGGCCAAGGTCTACTTCTACTACTCGGCGATGAACGCGGGCAAAAGCACCGTGTTGCTGCAGTCCAGCTACAACTACCGCGAACGCGGCATGCGCACGCTGCTCTTCGCGCCGGCGATCGACACCCGTTTCGGCACCGGCCGGATCGAATCGCGCATCGGCCTGCGCTCCGGCGCGATTTCCCTCGGCGCCAGCGACAACATCCTCACTCGCGTGCGCCACGAGCACGCGACCAATCCCGTCGCGTGCGTTTTGGTCGACGAAGCGCAGTTCCTCAGCGCGGAGCAGGTCTGGCAACTCAGCGACGTCGCCGACCGTCTCGACATCCCCGTGCTCTGCTACGGGCTGCGGACCGATTTTCAGGGTAAACTTTTCAGCGGCAGCGCCGCACTCCTGGGCATCGCGGACGATCTCAGTGAGTTGAAGACGATCTGCCACTGCGGCCGCAAGGCCACCATGAACCTCCGCGTCGACGCCCGGGGCTTTGCCGTGAAAGAAGGCGCCCAGGTCGAGATCGGCGGCAACGACCGCTACGTCGCGATGTGTCGCCGACACTTCAAGGATGCCCTCGCCGGCGCTGCAGTTGTCCTGCAAGCAAGCCCCACCACGCACTCGACGTCGCCGTTTCCGCCGGCCAATTCGTAGCACCGCGGCGAGCGCCCCGTCGTCCGTTTATTCACCCGCGCTTCGATCGCCCTTTTCCCCATGTCCCGTTCGCACCTGATCTACCTCGGCACCTACACCCGGCACGGCAGCAAAGGCATCTACCGCGTCCGACTCGACGGCGCCACCGGCGCGTTGAGTGCGCCGTTGCTCGTCGCCGAGACGCCCGATCCCGCCTGGATCACACTGACGCCGGATCGCAGATTTCTCTACGCCATCCATCCTTCCGTCGGGCAAGCCACGGGCTTTGTGGTCGAAGCCGCAACCGGCGCACTCCAGCCGCTGCCTGCCTCGAAGGACGAAAACTCCGCTTCCGCTCAGCCCCCCAGCCACCTCGCGGTCGACGCCACGTGCCGCACCTTGCTGGCCGCAAACTACCGTGACGGCTACGTCTCCGCTATTCCGATACGCCCAGACGGCACGCTGGGCGCTCCGGCCCGGATTCGACACGAAGGCCGCGGCCCGCATCCCACGCGCCAGGAAAAAGCCTACGTCCACTCCGTCACGGTCTCGCCCGACAACCGCTTCGTGATCGTCGCGGACCTCGGACTCGATCGCCTCTTCAGTTACGCGCTCGACGCCGCCACGGCGCAGCTCGCGCCGGCCACGCCGCCGTATGCGTCCACGGCACCGGGCGCGGGCCCGCGACATTTCAAATTTAGTCCAGATGGCCGGCGAGGCTACGTGATTAACGAATTGGACAACACCATCGTCGCCTTCGACTACGACGCTACGCGCGGAACGCTCACGCCGAAACAATGCGTGTCCACCCTGCCCGCCGATTTCCGAGGCGCCAACACCACCGCCGAAATCCGCATCCATCCCAATGGCCGCTTCCTCTACGGCTCGAATCGCGGACACGACAGCATCGCGTTGTTCTCAATCGATGCGGCCGACGGCCGGCTCAGCGCGCAGCCGATCGAACTCATTCCCACCGGCGGCAAAAACCCGCGGAACTTCGCGCTCTCTCCCGACGGCCGTTGGCTCATCGCGGCGCACCAAGACACACCGCTGCTCACCGTTTTTCGGGTTGATGCGCACACCGGGCTTCTGACGCGCACGCCGCACACCGCCGAGGTCGCCGCGTGCGTCTGCGTGTTGTTCTGCGATTGAGCGCTCCGGCACGGTGGCCGAATGGCCTCCCGTGTCGATAGAAGCGAAGCGCTCGTATTGTGCACGCCGACGTAACCGCCCCACGTTAGAACTGGTCCCGCATAACCCGCGCTTCTGCCCTGCAGCCGGGTTCGAACTGATTCTTATCACAACGCCTCGCGGGTTTCACCCTCGTTGACTCGTGACCAGCAGGGGAACAGCCTCCGGTTTCCCCACCCCTTTCATGGTTAGCCCCAATACACCCGAAACCCCGGGCGGCGCCAAGAGCGCCTCCGGCGCACCCCGCTCCATCCACGACGTCGTCATCCGACTCGCGGGCAACTCGCAGGATGGCATCCAGTCCATCGGCGGTTTTCTCGCCCGGCTCGCCGGGCGCAGCGACCAGGACATCATGACCTACATGACGATCCCGTCCACCATCTCGGGCGGGCCGTCGATTTTTCAGGTCCGCATGGGCACCGGCGACATCCTCTCCGCCGGCGACCGCGCCGATATGCTCGTGGCTTTCTATCAACATAGCTACGACGCCCACATCGGTTCGCTGCGCCCGGGAGGCGTGCTCGTCTACGATAGCGACCACGTGAAGCCCGCGCCGGACGACAACCGTTTCACCAACGTTGCCGTCCCGATCACCACCGGCACCGTCGAGGCCGTCGGCGGCACCTCGAAGGACAAGGGTAAGAATATTTACGTGATGGGCCTCATCGCGCGGATCTTCGACCTCGACGTCACGAAACTCGCCACGCTCATCAAGGAGCGCTTCGGCGGAAAAAATGAGGATGTCGTGCGCAACGCCATGCTGGCCTTCGATGCCGGCTACGCGTGGCCGCAGAATAATCTCCACGACCTTTTCTTCCGCTTCGAAGCCGTCGATCGCAACACCGCGATCTCGGGTCGGCCGCAGGTCACGATGGATGGTAATATCGCGCTCGCCTACGGCCTGATCGCCGCGGGCGTCCGCCATGGTGCTGGCTATCCCATCACGCCGTGGTCCTCCATCATGGAGACGCTGCGCGCCGAGTTTCCGAAATACGGCGGGCTCTTCGTCCAGTGCGAAGACGAGATCGCCGCCGTCTCGACCACGCTCGGTTTCTCCTACACCGGCCGACTCGCCGTCACCGGCAGCGCGGGCCCGGGGCTCTCGTTGAAAATGGAAGCGCTCGGCTGGGCCGTCATGGCCGAGATGCCGATCATCGTGATCAACGTGCAGCGCGGCGGCCCGTCCACCGGCATGCCGACCAACGTCGAGCAATCCGATCTCATGCAGGCAATCTACGGCAGCCACGGCGACACCCCGCGCGTCGTGCTCGCGCCGAAAAACGTCGAGGATTGTTTCTACATCGCCCTCGAAGCCGCGCGCATCGCTCGCGAATATTCGACGCCCGTCTTCGTGCTGACCGACATGGGCCTCGCGAGCCGTATCGAGGCGTTTGATGAACCCGATCTGCCGGCGCTGATGGTCGAGCCCAAGCCCGACCTCTCGGATCGCCCTGCCGATTTCAAACCTTACCCGCTCGACCAGATCACGCGCCACGCGCCCGCCGGCTCCAAAGTGCTCTCCGGCAAATATCCCACCGTCACGGGCCTCGAGCACGACGAGATGGGTCATCCGACTGGCAGCCCGAAGCTGCATATGCAGATGAATGCGAAGCGCCGCGAGAAAATCAAAAAGCTCGCCGCCACGTTGCCCCCGCCGGAACTGAGCGGCGACAGCGCCGGCGAAGTTCTCCTCGTCACCTGGGGTTCGAACTGGGGTCCCGGTCGCGAAGCGCTCTCCCGCGTGCGCAGCGCCGGAGTCAAGGCCGGCCACATGCACATCCGCCACGTCCACCCGCTGCCCAACGGCCTGGAAGACACCTTTGTGCGCTATCACAAAATCGTCGTCGCTGAGCTCAACGACGAGGGCATCTACGGTTTCGGCCAGTTCACGATGATGCTCCGCGCACGCTACGCGAATCCCAACATCGTCAGTGTGACCAAGACCGACGGCCTCACGTTCAAGGTGAGCGAGATCGTCGCGGGCATCGCCAAACACACGGAAAGTGCCGACCTCGCGGGCTCGCTCGGCGCCGCCAGCAACAGCGCCCTCGCCGTGCCGCGCTGAAACCCGCGATCCCAAATCCCAAATTAGCAATTTAAAATACCCCATGTCCGCTACCACTCTCGCCCCCACCCCGCCACCCCCGGCCGGCGCCCCGCTGACCAAAAAAATCCTCACCGCCGATCACCCAACGTGGTGTCCCGGCTGCGGCGATTTCGCGGTGCTCGCTTCGTTTTACCGCGTCTTGGAAAAGCTGCAGTATCCGCACGAGAAAATTGTCACGTTTGCGGGCATCGGCTGCTCTTCCCGATTCCCGTATTTCGTTAACACCCACGGCGGTCACTTCATCCACGGCCGCGCCCTGCCATTCGCAGCGGGCATCAGTCTCGGCAATGACGACCTGCACGTGTTCGTGTTCGGCGGGGATGGCGATGGCTTTTCGATCGGCGGCAACCACCTTGTCCACACCGCGCGCAAAAACGTCAACCTCACCTACGTCATCATGGACAACTCCGTCTATGGCCTGACGAAAAAGCAGACGTCACCCACCTCGCCGCTCGGTTTCAAGACCAAGACCGATCCGACCGGTGCGATCGATCAACCGATCAACCCGATGCGCACGCTGCTCAACAGCGGCGCCACCTTCGTCGCCCGCAGTCACGCCACACAGGTGAATCACATGGTCGAAATGATGCTCCGCGCCGCAAAGCACAAGGGCTTCTCCGTCGTCGAAATCCTCTCCGAATGCGTGGAGTTTTTCGAAGGCGCCTTTGACGCCGCCATCCCGCGCAAAGGCGGAACCTGGACGCTGATCGACGAGAAAAAAAATGACGGCACGCCCGAGGATGCGGCCCGCCACGACACCTCTGATGAAGTCGCCGCGTTCAAACTCGCGCAGCAAACCTGGCCCGGCGCATTCGGCGTCTTCTACGAGAACAAGAATCGCAAGACGAAGAACGAGCTCGAAGCGGAACTCGTCGTGAAAGCGAAAGAGCGCACCAAGAGTGCGCCCGACCTGGCGCTGCTGCAGGCGACCTTCGCCAAGCTGCGATAAGCGTTTCGACGCCCAGGGGCTGATCGAGAGATAGGCCAGCCCGCAAAAAAAAACCGCGCCAAAAGAGGCGCGGCTTTTTTTTGAAAGGGCGTAGCGATCGCGGTTTCACCGCGCCGCGAAAAGTTCGGAGCGCATCGCCGCGCCGCGATCTAACGCCGGCAACGCGTCACTTGGCCGCTTTGCCCGCGTTTTCGAACATCTGCTTGAACTGCGTGGCCGCTTCCTTCGGGTCCTCTTTCACGCGGATCCACCAGCGGCCGTTCTTCTTGACCAAACCATCGGCGTCCGTGTCCGAAGCGCCCCGCAGCGTGACTTGGTAGTGAATTTCCGCTTCTTCCGCCGCCGGCGTGCGCACAAAGATGATACTGACCGACGCGTCCTTCAGAGACTCAAAAAATTGCGGGTTGCCGGCCATGACGATGCGATTGATCCCGGCGTAAACTTCGACCGCCGTCATGGACTCACGCGCCTTGCCCACCGTGCGGCCGAAGAAAAGCGAGAGCATTTCCTGCACTTCCTTGTCCTTGTGCGATTGAGCGCCGAGGAACACGGGCAGGAGCGCTGCACGCGTTTCTTCGAGATCGCTCGGCAGCACTTCGGCGGCGGCTTTCACGAGATCCTTCTTCGCGAAGGCGCCCCAATAACGCTGGAATACCTCCTCGACGGGCTTGGTGTCCGCGCCAAAGGCGACAGCAGAGAGTGTGAGGGCCGCGATGAGCAGGAACGCTTTCTTCATGGGGAAGCCGGAAGATTTGGAGCAAGAAAGGCGGCCTGAGAAGGAAGAAGTGGGACGATCGCACGGGAAACCGGCGTTTCGGCCTTCCCTCGGCTCCACCCATTCCTACGTTAGTGAGTTTATGGCCTGGTTTTACGCCGAGGGAGACAACCGCCGCGGCCCGGTGACGGAGGAACAATTTAGCGGCTTGATCGCGGTCGGCACCGTCACACCCGCCACGCTCGTGTGGCACCAAGGGATGGCCAAATGGCAGCCACTGCGCGACACCCGCTTCGATGCAGCACCGCCTGCGCTCGACGGTGCAACGGCGCAGCGCTGTTTCATCACGGGGAAATTCTTTCCGACTTCGCAAATGCTCGAGACGGAGCATGGCTGGGTGTCCGCCGGTGCTCGGGATACCTATTATCAATGTCTGCGCGAGTCGGTGCCGTTTCCGGTCCCGGCAGGCATGTTCAACGCCCGCAGCGACGGCAAACGCATCATCCTACCGGTCGACAACCCCGTCTTACCTCGGCGTTGCCTCAAGACGAATCAACCGATCACGGACTCGGACGTAAAGCGCCGGAAGCTATTTTGGTGTTCTCCGTGGGTCGCGCTCAGCCTCTTCCTCAGCATTTTCGTTTTTCTTATCATCTACCTGATTGTCCGCAAAACGGTCGTCCTCGACGTCCCGCTTAGCCGCGAAGGCCGAGGCATCGTGCGCAAACACGCCCTGATCGCGTGGTCGACGGCAATCGTTGGCATCGTCTGCATCGCGCTTGCGATCGGCGGCACCGACATCTTCGTGCTGATGCTGCCAGGCGTGATATTGGTCCTAGTCGGCGCCATCTACGGCGCGATCAAAGCAACCGCCGTCCGCGTCGTGAAACGCACGAAACACGAGGTCTGGCTGAAGGGCGCCTGCCCCGCCTATCTCGCGGAACTGCCGCGCGTCTGAGGCGCGGCAGGTGGAAAATATACGCGGCTAAACCGCGCCGCGCCCGAGTTACGGCGACTTAGCTGCCGGCGATTTCGTCGGCGCCGTCTTGGCAGCCGCCGGTTTCTTCTCGTCGAGATTCTCCCGCGCCTCTGCGTCACTCACCGACGCGGACTTGATTCCGTCCGCGGGCACCTCGAGTTTCGCGAGCCAGACGAGGGCATTCAGAATCAGCTTCCGCTGATCGTCGTTCTGCCAGTTGAGATGAAAATGACCACCCGTGTAGCCGAAGCCCCGCCCCCCGTCAGGCCGCTCCACTGCCCACATCATCGTCTCGGGGTTTCCCTTGGCGGCTTGGATATGTGGATACGGTCCCTTCGGCGAAACATACGGGCCGTCGCGCACGGCATCCGACGGCGTCGCGATGAGAATATCCTTCACACCCGTCTTTCCTTCGCGAAAGCGCATGTTGAAATACCACTCATCTTTGGTCTTGAACGGCTTCACGCCGCGCGTGATCGCATGCACCGGCAAGCGGGTGAAATCCGCCTCCCAAATCGGATTGCACGAGAAGGAATTCTCGTAGTGGCCGCCCACCCAGTCCTTCCACTCGGCGCCACCTTTGTCGGGGACGACCTCGACCGCATAGTGCGCGAGCCCGAGGCTCACGCCTTTTTTCATCAGCGCCCTCAGCACGTCGAGCCGATCATTCTGCACGGCGATATGACGCCCGCCGCCATCGGAATAAATGAAGATCGCGTCGGCACCCTCGAAGACAGCGTTGTCGTCGACCCGTTTTCCATCGACCATTTTGGTCGGCCAGCCGTTCGTCACGAGCACGGTTTGCAATCCTGCAACCGACTGGAGGCGCTTTTGTAGTAGCATCGAGCCGGCTTTGAACTCGTGCATCAGTGGCGGATGACTCACCGGGCCGGCGATCATCACGAGCTTACGGTCGGCTCCGTGCAACGAAACGCTGGCGAGCGCGAAAGCTGCAGCGAGGAAGGGGTGAAATTTCATGCCCCGCCAAATTGAGCGGTGGAGAAACGGGAGTCGAGCGGACTCCTCTATCTGACATCAGCGCTCACACGGCGGAAAACTTCCCACGCCCGCAGAGCCGGCTGAAAACGGCAGCCCGAGCGGTGGCGGGCAGTGCCCGAAGGCTACCGATCGCCACACGCTCGCGCTACTGACAAACTACTTCTTAGCGCGCTTGGCGGCTTTCTTGTCTTTGGCGCTCTTAACGGGCGCTTTTTTGGTCTGTTTGCGGGAGTTTTGTGATTTAGCCATAAGGTTGTTTTGTTTTTTGTTGTGAACGATCCGGGTGAGAAGGGAAACGGTTAGCCGCGAAAAGCCGCGATTTCAGCAGGCGTTGCCAGCTCGTAGCTGATCTTGCGCTCGATGACTTCCCGCAGTGCTGTGTCCTCCGCCGAAAGCTTTTCCAGCGATTCGACTAGCGCGCGATTGCCACGTTTAAGCTGCTTCACCCGGCGCGATATCACGTTGATCAACACGTTCGGGTCGTCGATGACCTGGAGTGCCGCTCTTACGTATTCGTCTCGCATGATGGAAAAATCAGCACGCTCGCAGCGGCACGGAAGGCGGAAATGCCTTTGATCGCGCCGCCGTAGAAAGCGGACTGAGTTCACAAGCCTAAAAATGAGTTGGGCCAAACACCACGTTTATCTCAACAATGGGCATCGTGCGCTCCAATTAATTCGCAGACCAAAAGGTTAGGACATTTATTTGCGCATTTCCGCCGAGATCCGTCATCTGGATACGATTATAATTTACGCACGGCCGTCACGCCCGGCAGCGCCCGCCGCAGTAAATCTTGGATCATCCGGACATTCTCCACGCCCGCACGAACGCGGAAGGGAACCGTGCCGATCTCGGGCACATACACGCAAAACCGCCCGTGGAATAAGAAAACCGCCGCTGCGCTTTCCTCCTTCGCTCCCCCCACGCCATAGGAAAAACGCACGACATTCACGGGGCGATGGCGCGCGAGCATCGCGCCAACAATGCTGGCGTCGCGCACCGCGGTGTTGGCACTAGCCATCTGCGCCACCGGCGGGCTCAGCGCCGCGGTCTGCGCGAAGTCATGCCGGTAAGTCGGAAAACGTGCCGTGACTTTCGGATAGCGTTTCAGCACCGGCATCGCGACCAACTCCACTGAGTCGCGCTGCGTCACCTCGATCGGCAGCCTGGCCCAGCCGTAGTTGATATCCCAGGACCACAGGGCCCCGCGCGCTTCGCAAACCGCCACTGCGTGACCCATCACGACCTCGGCGTCCTCGCGCGCGCCCCACTGCAACAACCGCGCCCAAGCCTCGCCGTTGGCTTCCTTCCAGCGGTCGAGGAATACGACTGTCTCTACGAAGCAGCCGTTGGCCACGCCCATCATCGCATGAGTCAGTGGCGGTTTTTCCGCCGGTGCCCCCGCCGCCGCGACCACGCTGAGGACTACACCGAGGAGAATCATCGCCACGATTTTCACGGGTCGGACCAATAGCCGGCACGGGATCGAGCCTCAAACCTTTCATTTCTGTAATGCTCAGGAAAGCCCCCTGACACTTCCGTGTGGTATCTTCACCGCACACTTCTCACCTACCATGAACACGACTCACGACTCATTCTTTAACCGCCGGAAGGCCCTCGTGGCCGCAGGTGCACTCGCCCTCGCAGGCGCGTTCGCCGCCGGCGCGCAATCTCACACGGCCGATTCGAAACCTGCGGTTGCCATCAAGCGCGACTCCCAGATCGTCAATCGCGGCACATTGGAGAGCGCCAGCTTTTCCTCCGTCGTGAAACGCGTCTCCCCTAGCGTCGTGAAAATCACGACCGAGACGAAAGCCAAGCGCGTGACGACCCGCGGTCAGCGCAATCAGATCCCGCCGGGCTTCGAGCAGTTTTTCGGGGGAAACCTCCCGGACCTGCAGCAGCAAATGCCCGCGCAAAATGGTCTGGGCTCAGGCGTGATCATCAGCGCCGACGGCTACATCGTGACGAACAATCACGTCATCGACGGTGCCGACACCGTGACCGTGGCCTTCACAGACGGTCGTGAGCTCACTGCCAAGGTGGTGGGCCGCGATCCACAGACCGATATCGCGGTGGTAAAAGTCGACGCGAAGAATCTGCCCGCCGTCACCTTTGCCGACACCTCGAAGATCGAGGTGGGCGATCGCGTGCTCGCCATCGGTAACCCCTTCGGTATCGGCGAAACGGTTACGAACGGGATCATCAGCGCGAAGAGCCGTGCCATCGGCATCCTGGCCGACGTTAAGGGTTACGAGGACTTCATTCAGACCGACGCCGCGATCAACCCGGGTAACTCCGGCGGCGCTCTCGTCGACGTCGACGGTCGCTTGATCGGAATCAACACCGCGATTCTCAGCCGCAGCGGCGGCTTCCAAGGCGTCGGTCTCGCCGTGCCCGCGAATCTTGTCAGCCAAGTCACCGACAGTTTGGTGAAACACGGTCGTGTCGTCCGCGGTTATCTCGGTGTGAACATCCAGAGCATCACTCCTGCGCTCGTGGAGTCCTTCGACCTGAAGACCAATAAGGGCGCGCTCGTGAGCGAAGTCGTGGCAGATGCGCCCGCGGACAAAGCGGGCCTGAAGCAGGGCGACGTCATCACCGCGGTAAACGGCCAGCCCGTCACCGACGCCAACAATCTCAGTCTGCAGGTCAGCACCTTCGCGCCCGGCACAAAACTCAACCTCGATGTTCTCCGCGACGGTAAAACCAAGCAGATCGCCGCAACCACGGAAGAGCGTCCGGGCGAAAAGATTCTCGCCGGACGGAGTAGCCGTAACGGTCGTAAATCCGATAACTTCGCCCCTGACGACGATGGCGTGCTCAACGGTGTCGCGGTCGACGACCTCACTCCGCAGGCCCGCCAGCAATTCCGCCTTCCCGAGCGCTTGAAGGGTGCGGTGATCGCGAATGTTGATCCCACTTCTCCCGCCGCGAAAGCCGGACTTCGCGCCGGCGACGTCATCCTCGAGATCAACAAGCAGCCCGTCGCGTCCGCGCAGGACGCCGTCGAGCTCAGCAACAAATCCGAGAGCAAGAAGACGCTCGTCCGCGTCTACTCGCGCGGCAGCACGATCTTCGTGGTGGTCGACGAGACCAACCGCGACAAGGCGCCGTCGGAATAATTTGGGTAGCAGGTGTGGTTCTGACTAGGTTCGGCCCCGGCTTCGTTGTGGAAGCCGGGGCTATTTCTTTCCCGCTCCGGAGAGCCGAGCGTCGGGATCCGGTCTGAGTCCGCCGCTACGCTAGACTCTAGACTCTCAGCTCATACCCCCTACGTTCGCCCGCAGAGTTTCGTCCACTTCTCCTTTTCGCACCCGCTCAACCCATGCGCGTCCTCGTCGTCGAAGATGATGCCAAAATCGCCTCGTTTGTCGTCCGCGGCCTGAAGCAATCAGGCTATGCGGTCGATCACGCCCCCGATGGCGAAACCGGCCTCGCGCTCGCGCAGTCGACCGACTACGACGTCGCGATTGTTGACGTGATGCTGCCGCAGCTCGA